>JAPOLP010000818.1 GCA_029977045.1 Planctomycetota bacterium | reverse complement strand
CGAAGGCGGCCACAAAGTCCCCGCCATCGCCTGGTGGCCAGGCCGCATCAAACCGGGAAGCGTCTCGAACGAACCGCTCATCAGCCTCGACGTGATGCCCACGCTGCTGAAGCTCGCCGAGGCCCCGTCACCGAAGCAGCCGCTCGACGGCGTTGACCTCTCGCCCGTTCTGCTGGACCAGAAGCCGCTGACACCACGCCCGCTCTACTGGGCGTCCCTCTCGAACAACGGAGCCCGCAACGAGGCACTCCGCGACGGCGAATGGAAACTCGTCGTCAATCACCCGAAAGCCAAACCTGGCACGTTCGAGAACGAACGCATCGAGCTGTACCACCTGCCAACCGACCCCGGCGAGCAAACCAGCGTCGCCAGCAAACACACCGACCGCGCGGCGGCGATGCTCAGGCAGCTCAAAGACTGGTACGCCGACACTCAGGCAACCGCTACCAGACAACCCGGCGGCTGGCTCAATCGCAACGACTGAGTTTGCCGGGCGTCGCCACTCAAATCGGAATGAGCCTGCATCTGCCCCGTCGGTGGATTCGCAAGAATTCAGATCGTTGGAGGTACCGACTGAATTCTTGCGAATCCACCTACGATCACAGGCCCAGCAGGGCAGGCAGGGCAGGCAGGCTGGCCAGAACGGCGAGGTCGCGGGGGTCGGGGACGACCTCGTCGTCTTCGTCAGAGGCGATGCGGTCTCGGCCTGCTCCGCCGTCGAGAGTGTCGCTGCCTTCGTCTCCGACGAGCAGGTCGCCCGACGAGCCGTGGCCTCGCAGCAGGTCATTACCCTCGCCGCCATAGAGGGAGTCCCGACCGGCATGGCCATTGAGTGTGTCGCGGCCGATGCCACCAACCAGCAGGTCGTCGCCGCCATAACCGAGCAGCAGATCAGAACCCGTGCCGCCGAGCAGCGTGTCGTCGCCCATTGTCCCGCCGAGCGTGACGTCGCCGGGGAACTCACGGGCGTCGGCGAGAACGACGGCTCCGGTCGCGTACAGCGATGCGATTTCGAGATCGAGCAACGTCGATCGTTCGCCGTCCAGCCAAAGTTCCGACGCTGACAGAACGATCGTTTCGGCGTACGTCACTTCGACGAGCCGGTCCCCCCCTGCTCCGCCATCGAGTGTGTTGGCTCCGCTGCCGCCGCTGATCCGGTCACCCGACGTGCCCTGCCCTCGGACGAGGTCGTCACCGGCTCCGCCTTCCAGTCGGTCGCTGCCGGAGCCGCCAAGCAGGACATCGTTGCCATCATCGCCGGACAGCGAGTCCTCACCGCCCATCCCGATCAGCCGGTCATCACCAGCGCCACCCGAGATCCGATCGTCGGCCATCGAACCGAGCACGTTGTCGTCACCGTCGCCAGCCGACACGATCGTCCGCAGACTCAGCCCGCTGAGGTCCAGCCAGTCGCTGCCACTGCCGAGCGAAACCAGCACATGATCGGTCACTCGCCCAGCGGGGATTCTGACGGTGTCGGTTAGCGTCGAACGATCTGCCGTCAGGTCGGCGACGGGCGAGCTGACGACGATCTCGCCCGTGGCTTCGTCGAGGCTCACCGTGAGGCGGCGACCGGTCGACGAGACGTCTTCGATCACCAGCGAACCGAATGTGTCAGCGACCACAGCAACGGCGTCGAGTGCCTGGATGCTGTCCGCGACGAACGGGTCCGTCCCGTTCAAAAACTCTTCGAGATCGGTGTATCCGTCGGAGTCGGTGTCATCGTTCGCTGAGAAGTCGATCCCGAACAACGCTTCCCACTCGTCGGACATCCCGTCGGCGTCGGCATCCGGATAAGCCTCGCTCAACTGCACGTTGAACTGCTCGTAGCCGCCAGCCTGTTCCGCCGTCTTGTAGATTCGACTCTTTTTTGTGAACCGCGTTTGTCCGGTTTCCAGTGACTGCAGCGTTCGCGTGTCGACAGCGTCCGAGTAAGTGACGAATGAGCCATCAGCCGCCAGAAACCGGGACGCTCCAGCTTCCGCAACGAACGCAGTCACGTTGTCGGCGTCCGGCAGCGACTGACCGACAGGAAACACGGCTTCCGGCAGTGGGTAGGCGCGTTGCAGGGCCGGGTCGAGCTGCGGTGACTCGCCGCGAGGATCACCGGACCAGCTCTCCATGAGCATGTTCCAGTTGTCGTTTTCGGGTGTCGCCATCTCGGGAATCGCCGGAGCGATATTCGACACTAGATACAGCGATCCGTTTTCGGGATCAGTGACCTGGCCGGCGGCGTTGGTCACGTCGTGCCACAGAAAATGCGACCGCGGCGGCTGGTCCCCGCCATCAACCGTCAGCGACATCGGGCCGTGCTGGTACAGATTCGCGAAGTAGTCGACGTGGGTCGAATACTTCGTACTGCCCGCTCGCGTAAACCAGTTGTAGACGACGTTGTTGATGATCCGGATGCCCGTCGACCGGCTGCGCGGGTTCCGGTGGGTATTGTGGGCAAACAGGTTGTGGTGCAGGTCGATATCCTTCACCTGCCGCCACGCCTCGAAGTCCGGCTTGCCACCGATTGTCACCGCCAGCGGATGGTTATTCGCCTTCAGATCGCCTGCGTAGTCGGTGTAAGTCGGATCGGCGATCTGCTCGGCTGTGTGTTCGACCTGCGGGTCGAGCCAGTGGCCCGTGTCCTGCTGCAGGCCTTCGGTGATGATCGAGTTCTGAATGCTGACCTTCTGAACGCCCGCCGCGTTTGCCGCATCAGTTTCTTCGTAGGTCCAGACTTCGATGCTCTCGTCGGTCGTCCAGCTGAACGAGACATGATCGACGATGACGTTGTACGACGGGTCGCGGATATCAAGATTGTCGCCCGAGAGCCGCGAGTCGCCGCGTCGGAACTTCAGATAGCGCAGCACGACGTCGTGAGTCTCGATGCCCATCAGTGACTCAGACGCGCCAACCGCTTCCGCACTCGGGTTCATCCGCAGCGTGATGCCCGGCAGCGGTGCCGTCTGACCGGCGACCGTCAGGTACGGATCGTCAATGTGCAGTTCGCTGTCGAGGGTGATAACTCCGGCGACTCGAAACACGACCGTCCGGGGCTCCGAAGATTCGACAGCCGCCCGCAGACTGCCCGGTCCACTGTCGTTGAGATTCGTGACGAACAGCACCTCGCCGCCTCGCCCGCCAACCGATTCAGCTCCGTAACCTTCCGCTCCGGGAAACGACGGAATCCTCAGCGTATCGCTGGCGGCAGCTTCAGCAGTGCCAACCGACAGGCAGACGCGCGGCTCCAGAGTCTCAAGCACTTGCCGGACAGGGGCACGGCCTCGCACTCGCGGCGGGCGCGTTCGGCTTCGGTAGCGGCGTCGACTGAACATTGCCCGGTCGAGTTCCCCGGCTGGTGACATGCGGATCGAGCAGACCACCCGACAGATCGCGAGTGGCCAATTGACAATCCCGCATTACCCACCTCGCAGCGACGACGAGCAACGACCACTG
>JAPOLP010000700.1 GCA_029977045.1 Planctomycetota bacterium | reverse complement strand
CTCCGTGCTTGTCTCGCATTAGCAGCAACGCGGCGTCGTTCGGATCCTGCTGCAGCAACTGCTTGAGGTAGCCGTGCGCCAGGTTCGGACGTTCGAGATCGATCATCAGCACGATGGCGTCGAACAACGCCTCGGGAGCCGTCGGTTCACTCAGCAGCGGAGACGGCTCTTCGTCGACGATCTTTGTCGCGTCGTCGCTCTGAGTCTCTGCAAACGGGTCGTCCTGCGCGTGCAGGAGCGCCGGCACGCAGAGCAGTACCCATCCCAGTACAAAAGTCAGCCCGTAAGGCAGGCGGTGCATTCAGTCAGCTCCGTCGGTCTCAGCAGTCGTCACACGGCAATCCAGGAACACGCCTGCGACGACTCGACGAGCGGTCGACAGCGGCGAGCATCGTGCGGCAGACCCAGGCTGGAAAACAATCGTAATTCCCCAGACTGCCACGTTTTCCGATCTTCCGAAACGGAGTCCTTTCCTGTCGTGTGTGGTGAGTTCGGAATGCCGCATCGCAGCGATAAGTCCAAGCGCACCAGTTCTACTGATTGTTCCCGCGTCGTCAGTTATCGGACGCTACCGGCAGGTCGATCCACTGCGTTCGGGGCACGACCGGCAAAACCATGCGACCCAGACTGGTCTTGAGCCAGAACGGCAAAAATGGCTATTCAACTGGCCCTTTCCACGCCGTCGTTAGCGGCGTTTCAGGCATCCGCCAGACAGTCCGGCCCCCGCCATCTCCCCTCAGACTTCCCAAGCCAGCCACTTTTCCAAACGGCACTTGCGCCGATATCCGGCTGACCTGCGAGGACTTCACTATGCCCCGTGCTCATTCAGACGCTTCAGCAGGTGCCGTTCTGGTCCGCAGCCTCAGCTCACTGGCAATTGCATTGCCCCTCATCCTTCAGCCACAGATTTCTGCTGCTGAAAGCACTCCGTTTGATGCGGTCGTCAACAAAGAGCAGGCTTTCGTTTACAGCGGGTACAGCGGCCACGGGAGTGACGGCCACGTTCAGACAACGAAGCTCAAACGCGGTGATCGCGTCACCGTAGTCCGGCAGGACTTCAGCGGCTGGTACATGATCGAACCGCCGGAAGGCAGCTTCAGCTGGATTCGACGGGACTTTGTCGAATGACATTCAGGAGACACAGGAATCGTCACATCCGACGAGGCCATCGACTGGATTGGCAGCAGTGTCGAGCAGTCCGGCCTGAAGATTTTCCACAAGCTGTCGCGAGGCGAACGCGTTGACATTCTCGGTGAGCGGGAATTTCACAAGGGCAGCGAAGTCGTACCGATGCTCAAAATCCGACCGCCGCGGGGCGAGTACCGCTACATCAACCGCCGTGACGTCGTCAAAGCTTCGGAGTATCAGGGGCAGCCAAATCTGCTGACAAATTCCGGAGCCGACCGGCCCGCCGGGATCTCATTGTCAGCT
Organism: Planctomycetota bacterium; assembly: GCA_029977045.1. GTDB lineage: Bacteria > Planctomycetota > Planctomycetia > Planctomycetales > Planctomycetaceae > JAPOLP01. The sequence continues at coordinate 2,508 of JAPOLP010000700.1, read as the reverse complement.
CCGGAAGAAGACCCGTTTGCAGATTCAGCACCCGCAGGTTCTGGCGGGATCGCTTCGGGGACACTCGCAGCCACCGGGAATTCAAAGCCAGCCGGAAACGCTTCTGAATCACTCATTCCGCAACCGCTCGACGGAGGTTTTGGTAGTTCATCGTCGCGACCGGGTGAAGGCAGCCACGTCGGACCAGACGTTGCGTTTGAGCGGCTGGCTCCAATCAGCGAAACGCCGCTCGATCCTGCTGAGCGTCGCGTCATCGAAAACGCCTGGGAAGAACTCGAACGAGTTGACGTTGAGTTTCGAGACATGGTCAAACGCGATTCCAATGCCTGGCGGCTCGACGGGCTTCGCAATCAGTACACGGCCCTGAGAGGCCAGGCCGATTCTGCAGGTCTCGACCGAATGCTCGATCAACGACTGGCCGCCATCGATCGTTACCAGAAGATTCAGACCCTCGACAACGAGATTCGGTCGATCATGTCGCAGACCGAAGCCCGCGATGAGGAGATCCGCAAGTCGTACTCCGCAATGTGGCACTCGGCGTCGACCGTTAATCCGCCTCAGACGATGGTGCGGTCGCCCCACATGTCGACCACGCAGCCAACCGCTCCTCGCCCCGGTCCGCCGCCGACTGGCGCACCGCAGATCGCCGCGAACCAGCCGCCTCTGATCGTCCCGCCGTCCCAGCCAGTGCCGACACCACAGGCCGCTCTACAACCGACCCCGGCTGGCCAGCCTCAGCCCTTCACACCGACGCAGCGTCCGAGCACCCCGACACCTCCGAAGTTCGACGGGGCCGGCATCATCCAGCGTTCAGCAGCGACGCAGGCCAACGGAGCAACGCACGTTCTGCTGGCTCCAAACGGTCGAGTGCTGACGTACCTGCAGGCCGGACCTGGCATCAACCTCGATGCCTACCTCGGCCGATCCATGGGCCTGACCGGCCCCCGCAGCTTCCGTCACGAACTAAACGCCGACTTCATGATCGCCCGTCGCGTGACCCCGGTTCGTCTGCTGCCGTAACGCCGCAGGAAAGTCGCTGATCGCTCCGCGATCGAAGTGTCGCGTCAACGAGCAAGCCACAAAGATTGATTGAAGATCTATTGGGGCGGCTCGGACTGTCTGCGCTGTTACGCCGTTTCGTACTCTGTGGCGTCGTCACTTCGCCGGTTCCCTCGTAAGCTTCTCGCTCTGCCGGCCCTGTCAGTGACGTTTCCTCCCGCGGATTTCCATCGGAGGTCAGGATGCGCGAGTGCTCAAAACCAAATCGCCAGTTCGTCAAAGTTCGACTGAGGTCGGTTTGCCTGACATTCGCCGCCGCACTGCTCAGCACCGTTGCTTTGTGTCAGCAAGCCGTTGCCGCGGAGTCTTCACAGGCTCCCAAATCTCAGCGGTCGCAGTTTGACTTGCTGGAAGTTCGCGAGTTCATTTCGCAGACCCTCAGCCGGACTGAGTCGGAAGGCAGTCTGCACCTCTGGGGAATGCAGACACGAACCATCCGCGGCCGCGTCGTCGATCACACCGGCCAGCCAGTCGTTGGCGCATACGTTGCCTTCGTTGAACCGGCTGGCTTTGGCCGAAACTGCTACGACGAGAATTTTGACAAGACCGACGAGGCCGGGCGCTTTCTGGTCGAGGGAGACTTTCTGAAGTCGCGACTCGTTGTCTCGCGTGGCAGGAGACAGGTCTGGTCTACCGACGTGGAGCGTACCGCAGATTCTGTTGATGTCGTCTGGCCGCAGCCTGGTTCAGTCCGCGTTACCGTCGATGCAAAACTCCTCCCGCAGGACACGCCGCTGATTCAAATCACAGCCATCCGATATCGAGGCGGAGCAACTCATATTCAGTACCCGCCGGACGAGAACCATTCGATTGAAGTCAACGACCAGATGCCGGGTGAGTTTACGGTCGCAGTTCAGCGCACAATTAAGACGGGAAACCATTCCGAGACCAGGTTTGTCGAAGTCGGCACTTTTCAAAGTGAACCAGGTGCGAATCTGGCTGTGAACCGCCAGGCCTCTGGTCAACGGCGAGTCTCCGGGAAATGCCCGGCAGAACCAGGCGGGCCAGCGATCCTGTACGTCGAACGCGTCAGGACGAAGTACGACGACGGGTATCGTCTCTTCGACCTGATCGCGTGCGAAGATGGAACCTTCGAGACCTCGCCACTGCCGCCGGGGAGTTACATGCTGCGGTTCAAGCGAATTCCGAAGCCCAAACCAGCTGCGCAGCCGCAGGTCGAAACCAGCTTCTTTCGGCCGGCGTATGCCGAGCCGGAGTGGCGTTATCGGATTGTCGTACCTGAGACTGACGAACCGCTGGCCGTCGACGTATCACCGCCCGCCGACAAAGTGGTCGCCAGAATTCAGAACATTCTCGATTCGCAAGGGCCGCTGAACGTGAGCTGGTCTCACACCGACGTCCAGGTCGCTCAGCTTGTTCGCGACCCGGAGCGTGAAGCCGTCCAGCGGGAACTGCTTCGGCTTTACCGCGATCCGAACACGCCACAGG
>JAPOLP010000480.1 GCA_029977045.1 Planctomycetota bacterium | reverse complement strand
TGAAGGAAGTGCCGTGGCGGAACATGGTCCGCGAGATTCCTCACTGGTCGCTGTTCGAGATCTGCAAGGTCACGCTGAGTAACGGTGTCGTCGGCGTCGGCGAGACGATGCCGTACTACACCTGGGGCGAAGTCACAGATGAAGCCGTCGCGCGAGTCGACGGGAAGCACGCGGCGACGGTCATGTGGGACGACTCACTGGGCGCGGGGCTGCAGATGGCATTGTTTGATGCCGTCGCGAAGTCGCTCGACGCACCGGTCTGGTCGCTGCTGGGCGACAAGGTCCGGACACACGCGCACGTTGGCTGGTGGGCGATCGACATGCCAGCCGAGGACTGGATCAGTGAATGCGCCGAAGCCGCCGCGAACGGGTATACGACGTTCAAGACGAAAGCTCGACCATGGTTCGACCTCGAAGACCAGGTCGCCCGGCTGTCGGACGCCGTGCCGGATTACTTCCTGCTCGACATGGACTTCAACGACTTCGGTCTCGACCCGGCGATCGCGCGGTCGCTGTGTAAGCGGCTGGAGAAGTACTCGAAGGTCGCCATCTGGGAGAGTCCGATCCAGCAGGAGGACGTGGAGGGCAACCGCAACCTGCGAAATCACCTGTCCGTGCCGATCGCTCAGCACATTGGACGCCCGGCGTTTGAAACTCAGATTCGCCGCGACATCTGCGACGGCTTCGTCATGGAAGGCGGAGTCACCAACGCGGTTGGCCGAGGCCGGACGTGTGCCGAGTTCAACAAGCCGTTCTGGCTGCAGTGGGTCGGATCGAATCTGGGAGCGACGTTCTGCCTGCACCTGCAGGCCGTCCTGTCGCACGCCCGCTGGCCGGCGATCCACTGCAACCACATGTACCCGACGCAGTTCGTCGACGAACCCTGGGTGGTCTCGAACGGCATGGCGAAGGTCCCCGACACACCCGGCATCGGCGTGACCGTCAACTGGGACGTCGTCGAGGAGTACCGCATCGAGCCGAAAGCTCGACCGTATCCGCACCCGGGTCTGCTGCTGCGGATCGACTGGCCAAGCGGATCGAAATCGTACTTCACTCACGCCCAGCAGTTGTGGGACAGCTTCAAGGCGGGCGACCTGCCGGCGTTCGTTCGCGGAGTGAACCTCGTCCACGTCGCCGAAGACACCGACGAATGGCGCGAATACTACGGGCGAGCCGGCATCGCGCCGGTACACGAACCCGCGTAGTCAAGTGAGTGGCCGGGGCTGGACTGAGCCCGCGAAGGAAGCCCCGGCGTTCTGATTTCATTGACGCTGCCGGCCGGGGCTTCGCTCGTACCTCGCTCCAACCCCGGCCACACGTCGTACTTGAGGTAGCGGAACGGCGCAAGCCGTCCGGCTGCGATTGATCCAGAACGTCCGGCCGGGCGGCTCGCACCGCTCTGCTACGAAGGCGACGACTCGTCGCTGCGGTCCAGCGAGTTCTCGCAATTGATGAAGAACCAGCAGACGGCGCTCAGCAGGTACATCGCTCCGACGAGCAGGAAGACGGGCTCGAAGTGCGTCACCTTGACGGTCTCACCGTTGATTACCGTTTCCGTGACGTAGCGGTCCAGCAGGATGCCTCCGGTGATCGGCATGACGAAGCCGGCGAGGCTTCCAGACGAGTTGATGATGCTGAAGACGGTCCCCGAGTAACGACCGCCCATGTCGGTCGACGTGCCCCAGACGGTGGGCTGCGTCCAGTCGCTGAAGAACTTGGTCACGAACAGCAGCCATGCCGCCGTCGTCGCGTCGTCGCTCATCGCGGCGGCGTACAGAAAGATGCAGGCGATGAACTTGCCGAGGAAGCCGCCCGCCGTTCGTGACCAGCGGCGGTTGCCGGTCAGTCGGATCAGGCCGTCGTTGATAAACCCGCCCGCGATGCCGCCGCACGCTCCGCCGAACAGCGGCAGAGCCAGCAGGTAGCCGAACTCAATGTCATCCGTGACGCCGTGGTGGCTGCGGAAGTAGCTGCCCAGATGCAGGCCGTAGATCATGTCGGCCCCGGCGTTCATGAACTGCTGGAAAATAAAGACCAGCAGGCTGGGATTTCTGATCGCTCGCGAAACAGGCAGCACTGGCGGTGCGTCGCCGGCTTCGACTTCGCCCTGCCGGATCAGAGCCAGTTCGGCAGCGTTGACGTTCGGGTCGTCCTCCGGACTGTTTCGGCAGAAGACGAAGAACAGGGCCGCGAACGCGACTCCGCCGGCAGCCATCAGGAACAGTGACGTCTGCCAGCGCAGGCCGCAGATTCCCATCAGGAACGAGCTGAGAATCAGTGAAGCCATCGCTCCGCCGCTGCGGCCAAAGAAGCTGGCGATCAGGCCCTGGATGATCGTCCGGGTTCTCGTCGGAAACCAGACGCGAGTGATCTTGGCGAGCGACGGATAGCAGCCTGCCTGAGCGACGCCGAAAGTCAGCCTCGCCGCTGAGAGTCCGGTGATCGAACCCGTCAGTCCCAGCACCGGCAGCACCAGTGACCAGACCACGATGATAATCGCCAGGAAGATGTGTGGGCCGAAGAAGTCACAGATGACGCCGCCGGGAATCTGTCCTGCCGCGTACGACAGGTTGAACAGCGCGAAGATCGAATCCAGCTCGGTGTTGCTGAAGCCGTACTCTTTTTCGAGTTCCGGGCGGATGACGCCGAACGTGAAGCGGTGCAGGTACAGAAACCAGCTCGTTCCGGCTGCCAGCGAAAAGATGATCCAGCGGCGGTTGGTCGGTCGCTGGTTCGCGGGGGGGGCAACGTCGGAAACCATGTGCGGAGCCTCGTTGAAGCGGCGAGCTTGCCTGACGATCGGCAGCCCCGTTAAGACCGCCCCGCCCCTGAACCGCAATCAAGCCGGCTTTGCCGCGTTACCAGCCGAGACGTTCGACCATGAAAATCACCGCGATCAACACCCACATCGTTGGCGAAGGCCGCAACTTCTTCTTTGTGACCGTCGAGACCGATGCTGGCATTACCGGCGTCGGCGAGGGCGGGATTTCGTGGCGGGAAGACGCGATGGCGGGCTTCGTCCACGCGCTCACGCCGTCGCTGATCGGGCAGAATCCGATGCGGACCGAGCACCTCTGGCAGTTGATGCTCCGCTGCGGCTTCTTTCCTGGCGGACGGATCGGAGCGGCGGCGATCAGTGCGATCGACATCGCGCTGTGGGACATCAAAGGTAAGGCACTCGGCGTTCCGTGTTACGAACTGCTCGGCGGCCTGGTGCGGGATCGAGTCGTCTGTTACCCGCACGTTCCCGATGACAACTTCGCGGCGATGGCAGAAGACTCGGTCCGGCACGTCGAAGCCGGCTGGAAGTTCATTCGCTTCAACCTCCCGTCAGAAGGCGATCGTCTGGAGCCTCGGCGAGCCGTGCGACAGGGCGTCGAACTGGTCAGCACGCTGCGCGACGCGGTCGGGCCGGAGATCGAGCTGATCATCGACGTACACACGCGGCTCGACCCGTCTGACGCCGTGACACTGTGCCGCGAGCTGGAACCGCTGCGACCGTTCTTCGTCGAGGATCCGGTGCGCTGCGAGAACCCGGCTGCGATTGGTCGGCTGCGGCAGCACACGGCGGTGCCGATCGCGATGGGAGAGCAGTGGGCGACGAAGTGGGAGTTCCGCGAGGCACTCGAAAACGACTGGTTCGACTTCGCCCGCATCGACCTGTGCAACGTTGGCGGCTTCACCGAGACGCAGAAGATCATCGGCTGGTGTGAGACGCACTACATCCCGATCGCTCTGCACAACCCGCTGGGCCCGGTCTCGACCGCCGCGTGCCTGCACGTCGATCTGGCGACGAGCAACTTCGCCGTCCAGGAGTGTGCCCGCATCCCAGGCGTCGTTCTGGCGGACCTCTTCCCGGTTCAGGTCCCGTTTGAAAACGGCTTCATGCTCCCGCCGGACAAGCCAGGCCTGGGCATCGAATTCGACGAGTCCGCCCTGAGCCGCTACCCACGCGTCGAAGGTGATTGTCCCAGGCTGTCACGCGACGACGGTTCGTTCACAAACTGGTAGACGAAGTGCGAATTCAGTGGCACGCGACTCCGTCGCGTCAGCCCAGCAGTGGTGAATCTGTTGCAGAGCCGCGTGCAGCACGTCGGGGCTGACCGCACGGAGTGCGGTGCCACTTTGGGCAACTGGCTTGCGGACGAGTTCGGTCACATATTCGTCTTCGAGTCCGATGTCCCGCCGAGGGTGGCGTTCATGGCGGAGTGAATCGCGGCGTCGTGCGCGTGGTCCTGCGAGTAGACGCGGAAGATCAGGAAGCTCACCGGCAGCGAGCGGAAGAGTTCGTCGTCGCTCAGTTCGACGGGCTCGGCATTCGCCGGGTCGAGCAGGTAGTTCTGGCCGCCGGCGGGCAGTCGGCCACTCGGGCGGTGGTAGTGGCGGGCGACATCGATTCGCAGCGGAATGTCCTGCAGTTCGGCAGGAAGCTTTGATCGCAGGCGTTTCTCGACAAGGTCTGGTTCGGAGAAGATCGTCGTCTGAGCCTGCGCGGCGGAGTGGAAGTTGATTGTCCGCTCGCAGCTCATCTTCCACGAGACGTCGCGGTGCAGGATGTCCTGCCACTGAGCGCCCAGCAATGCGATTTCAGGATCCGACGAGTCGGCCCAGCGGCGAACGTCGACCAGAAACGTTGATTCGTCAAAGCGGCGGTAGGCGTCGAGATTGTCGAGCGGACTGCCCTCGAACAGGTGCCGCATCGTTTCCTTAAAGACGTCTTCGAGAGCCAGATCGAGAGCCCGCACGGTCCGGTGGAAGTAAATCGTGCGGAACAGATTGGCTCGCGTTTCAATGAAGTTGACCAGCGTCGGCAGGCCGCGCGTGTGAATCGTCAGGCCGGCAGGCGTGAAGAAGCTGTAATGCAGCAGCCGGGTGATGTCGAAGGCCTTGGTGTTGTAGCCCGACATGTAGGCGTCGCGCAGAACGAAGTCCATGTTGTCGACGGTGTAGATCCCGCTGAAGAGCGACCGCAGTTTCTGCAGCCAGTCGGGATGGCCTTCGGATTCGTCACCCGGTTTCGGACGGCGAATCAGCCAGCCGATCTGAGCGGGATCGAGTTCTTCCAGCGGGCCGAGCTTGCCACTCGGATTGCGGCGGATGCCACGGAGCAGGTCACCGAGTTCATGCTCGATGACGGCGGCTCCGATGTCCTCGTGCGTGATCCCGAACTGGTCGAGGTACTGGTCATCGAAGAAGTGCCCGAACGGACCGTGCCCGACGTCGTGCAGCAGTGCCGCCATGCGAACGAGACTCTCGACGTA
>JAPOLP010001083.1 GCA_029977045.1 Planctomycetota bacterium | reverse complement strand
TCATTTTTGTACGGCAGGTCGTGCTCGGCGTACCACTGCTTCGCGGCGGCTTCCTGCTTGTCGTCGACAACGGCCAGTTCCGACTTCGCGTATGCCAGCAGCTCCTCAACCAGCTTCCGCCTGGCGTCGAACCCGCTGAGGTTTTCTGTCGGAAGAAACGAAGCGTCCCGCTCGGCCGGCTGCGTTGCAGAGAACGCGGCATACAGGCTGTAGTAGTCGCGAGTTGGAATCGGATCGAACTTGTGATCATGGCACTTGCAGCACCGCAGCGGCATGGCGAGAAACGTCTGGCCGACGCTATGCACCAGATCGTCGAGAAAGATCTGCCGAGCCTCTTCCTTCGAGATCATCGCGGTGCCCCACGGGCCCATGCGCAGGAAACCGGTGGCAATCAGAACTTCCGGGTCGTCAGGCCGCAGCTCGTCGCCCGCGAGCTGTTCGACAACGAACTGGTTAAACGGCTTGTCGCCGTTGAATGATCGGATGACGTAATCGCGATACCGCCACGCGTTCGATCGCTCATAGTCGTTCGAGAACCCGGCGGTGTCGGCATAGCGGACAACGTCCAGCCAGTGCTGTGCCTGACGCTCGCCGTACTGATCGCTCGCCAGAAGCCGGTCGATCAGCGCGCTCCATGCCTGCTGCGGGTTCTCCTGCCACGCCTTCTGAAAATCAGCAACGTCATCTGGACTCGGCGGAAGGCCGGTCAGGTCGTACGTCACGCGGCGAATCAGCGTGCGAGGATCGGCCTGCTTCGCTGGCGTCAGTTCAGCGGCAGCCAGTCTGTGATCGATAAAGCTGTCGATCGGGTTCTTCACTCCGCCATTGGGAGTGCCTTGCTCGACATCGGCTTTTTCGTCTTCCTTTCCCGGAACCGCCGGCTTCCTGACCGGCTGAAACGCCCAGATGTCTTCCGAACGGTATCGGCGATATGTCCAGTCGTCGGACAATCCACCGCTGGTGTCGACGATAACACCGTCCGCGTTCTCTCGAACGGACCACTCCTGTTTCTTGATCTGCAACTGAGTTTCCGCATCCGGCCACGGGGCTCCAACGGCAATCCACTGGCGAATGAGTTCCGTCTCTTCTGCCGTCAGCCGGTCGTTCTCCTTGGGCGGCATTTCGAGGCCCTGCCAGAGGGTCGCCAGATACAGCGGACTCTTTTGGGGCTGGCCAGGCACCAGCGATGTTTCGCCGGACTCGCCGCCCTGCAGCATTCCGTCGCGAGTCACCAGGCTGTAATCACCGCGAATGTCTTTCGGATCGTTGCCGTGGCAGCCGAAGCACTTCTCCTTGAGCAGCGGCAGGACCTTGAGTGTGAACAGTCGATGGCCATCCGGCTCAATCGCCGCCGCAGGCCGCTCGTCTCCAGAACAGACCGGGACAATCAGCAAGGCAAACATTGCCGCGAGCAGGCTCCGACGAACCGAACCACAAAACTCACAGGCACCAGGCGGTGAGAACATGTTGCAAAAATCTCCTCGGAAGTCTGATCCCAGCAACTTCCCGCAGTGACCACGCATCAACACGTCGATTGTCGGACGGAATCACCGACAGAAAAAGAGTCGGCGGCGAGGGGTTGCCGACTCATCCCCGTGAAGTCACGGAGTGCGGATTCTGAATTCCACCCGCCGAAAGGACTCCCGGTCCTGCCGAACGGACGGTCGCCCCCGGCGACCGCGAGCAGGCCGAACGTTCCGACGGCCAACAAGGCGGCCATCGCGGGATTGCCATCATGGAGTACGGAGTGCTCATCAACAGCAGAACCGCCGGGGTCATTTGAGGATTGGCGCTATGATTCTTGAGGCGTGCGTCGCGCTGTGGTGGACGGTGTTGGTGGCTTTGACCGCGTTGTCGGGGAACTCGATCGTCAGTGGTTCGCCCGTCTGAGGATTTGGTTCGTAGAGCGGTGCGCCGGTGCTGGCGATTGTGACTCGGATGCGGTGGCCCTTGTTGAAGATCTGGCTCATCCAGCCGACGGGAAAGGCGAGCTTGTAGACCTCGCCGGGAGTCAGCAGAGCTTCGTGGTCGAAGCCCTCGCGGTAACGGGCTCGCCAGGGATAGTCGACGATCAGAATCGAACGGCCATCGGGATAAACGTCGCTGACGCGGACGATGAAGTCGGTGTCGCGAGCGGTCGAGGAAACGTAAAGCTCGGCCTGGACTCGGCCCGTCCATTCGACCGCTTCTTTCAGAGGCTCAGTCGTAAACGTGCGGACTTCAGCCTGCTGCTCGAATGGTCGAGCGTCCGTTGCGCCGGGAAAACCCGCGCCGGGAATCTCCATCGGATGGTACGGATCGCTGACGTAGCTGGTCGATGCGGTGGCACCAGAGGTTACCGTCGGAGCGCTGCC
>JAPOLP010000710.1 GCA_029977045.1 Planctomycetota bacterium | reverse complement strand
GTCGGCAGGTCGCCGTTCACCGCGTGGTCGTCCCAGTTATAGATGATGCTGTCGCCGGGGACTCCGACTGTGACGAAGTTGACGCCGGCCTCAACAAGACGTCGCGCCAGGAGAGCCTGCTGGCCCCAGCCATTGCCGTAACGCTCGCGAGTTGCCTCGTCTTCCTTCGACAGATCGAACGCGTTGCGGGCCTTGTCGCCCGCGATGATCTCGAACGCCTGTCGCTGATACTCGTTGAGCGACTCCAGCACGCCGCGGTCGATGTCCGATCGGAATTTGTCGAAGTCGCTCAACAGCACCTTGCGGTTGTCGAGCCGGCGACCGTCAATCGTCGCCTTCGCGTTCATCAGGCCGTTTTCGTCGACAGTCGGCGGACGATACACGTCGCTCCAGTAACCGGTCGCGGTCGTCGGCACGTAGCTGTAGTGCTTCGCTCCCATCCCGCAGGCGACCGGCATCCCGTCGCGGCACTGGCCGAAGACGCGGCTGATGACCGCGCCGAGTTCCGGGTGAGTGGACTCGTGGATGCCCTCGTTCCAGCCGGGGTAGCCGCTGACCATCATCGGGATGCCGTCGTTGTGCCCCGACCACTGATGCGAGCATGACCTGATCAGCGTGAACTTGTCCGCGATCTTCGCGTGCATTGGGAGCAGTTCGCAGACATCGATGCCCGGCACGTTGGTGGCGATCGGCGAGAACGGTCCGCGGATATCGCGCACCTGTTCGGGCTTCAAATCGTAGGTCTCAAGATGCGACGGTCCTCCCTGCTGCCAGAGCAGGATCACGGACTTGCCACGCGGGACGGCTCGATAGTCGCCGGAATCTGCCTGAGCCCGCTGCCGCAGCAGGTCCGCCAGCGTGAGCCCGCCACCGAGTCCCAGGAACCCGGCTTTCACCAGATTCCGCCGCGTGATGCCGCTCTTCAGCCGCAGCTGATCAGTCACAAGGTCAAGCACAGAAAGTCTCCGCTTACTTCATTGAGTCTTCGTCACCGAAGCGCCGGCAGGAACTATATCGTCGGAAACGAGCATCGCAGCAGACCGAGTTCCGCGAACGCTCAATCGTCCCGTCAAACGAGTTCCCGGATTGGCTCGCCTTCCGGAAGAATCGGGATTGGTCGGTTCTGGCGGTCAATGACCGTCGCTCGAGGATCGATTCCGATGGCGTGATACATCGTGGCGAGCAGATCGCCGGGACGCAGCGGGCGCTCGTGAGGCTCGCCACCGTTGGGCGTTGTCGAGCCCACAATCTGACCTGCCTTAATCCCGCCGCCGCTGAGCACCGCGTGCATCGCTTTCGGCCAGTGGCCTCGACCAGCGTTCGTGTCGATGCGCGGGCCTCGACCGAACTCGCCGAAGGCGGCAACGAGGACGCGGTCACGCTGGTCGCGGGATTCGAGATCCTCAATCAGCGCCGCGACAGCCTGATCGTAGGCCGGCAGCCGCTTCCTGAGGTTCGGCTCGATCGTGTAATGGTCGTCCCACCAGTCGACGTCCTTCTCATAGAGGTTGATCGTGACGAACGAGACGCCGGACTCGACCAGCCGGCGAGCCAGCAACGCCGACTGTCCGTAGGCGTGCCGACCGTAGCGGTCCCGCAACGACTCCGATTCCTGCGAGAGATCGAACGCTTCGCGAGCCCGCGATCCGCAGACCAGCTCGAACGACTGCTGCTGGACGTCGTCGAGATCCGCGAACTGCGGCAGTGATTTCGTTTTCCGGTGGAACTGGTCCAGAGCGGCGAACAGGTCGCGGCGTCCCTGAACGCGGTCGACGTTGAGTTCTTTCGGCAGGACAAAGTCGGGCGGGCGGTAGTTGCCGAGACTCGGGTCGCCGCCGGCATCCAGTGCGTTGTGCCGCGAACTCAGAAAGGCCGCGTGCTCGTAGAAGCCCAGGTGCCGGCGATAGTCCTCGGGGATGCAGACGTAGGGCGGCATCGCTTCCGACTCGTCGGTGCGGAAGTACGAAACAACTGAGCCCTGGCTGGGATTTTGCTGGCCCTTCTGACGGGCGTTGAGCAGCGGGTAACCAGTCTGCAGCCAGTGAGTCGCGTCGTCGTGAACCGACAGATCGTGAGTCAGCGTCCGGACGACGCTTAGCCGATCCGCGATCGCCGCCTGTCGCGGCATCAGGTCGCAGACTTCCAAACCTGGCAGCGACGTCGCGATCGGAGCAAACGGGCCGCGGACCTCAGCCGGCTGTCCGGGCTTCATATCGTACGTGTCGAGATGCGACGGTCCTCCGGCCATGAAGAACAGGATGATGGAGACATCCTGCCTCGCCGGCGGCTCGGTTCCGGCGGCTCGAACAAGCCCCGGAAACGCCATCCCGAGCGTGCCCAGCGTCAGGAACGAGCGGCGATCCAGCGATCGGGACGGGATTAGATTTCCCCGCAATGTCAGCATGATTTCGGTCTCGTCGCTATCGTGTGCGATGGTTGAGTGATGGGCTAATCATCCCCAACCTCTTTCAGGCCTATTGACGGCAGTGCCCCAAAGACTGTCCAGACAACTTCAACATATTCAGTCTCGCATTGCAGCGCAAAGACACGAAGTCGCAAAGATTCGCAAAGCCTTTGCGTTCCTTTGAGCCTCTGCGTCTTTGCGTTGCAGTCTACCTGTCTCCAGGACATTGCCCTATCACTGACGCCGACCTCTATCACCGGAGCACTGCAATGCCTGAATCGATTTCCGTTGCCCTGATCACGCACGCGGGCGGAGCACACCTTGGCTCGTACCTGAGTGCCCTCGCGAATACCGAACAATGTTCGTCGGTGACGCTGGTCGATCCCGATGGTCGCTGGAACGACGACGCGAAGCGGGTGCTCGGCGAGAAGCTGCAACGCGTCGAGCCGGACCTGCAGAAAGTGCTGCGCGACGATCCGCCGACGATGGCACTGGTTTCGATGGAAGCCCGGCTGGCTCCGCCGGTGATCGACTCGCTGCTCGAAGCCGGCTGCCATGTGTTTGCCGAGAAGCCGTCCTGCGTACGCGTCGAGGACTTTCGCCCGCTGGCCGAGAAGGCCGACAGCAAGCATCGCTATCTGATGCTGGCCTTCGCCAACCGGCTGAATCCCGAGTCCGTTGCTGCGCGGCGCATCATTGCGACGGGGAAGATCGGAAAGCTGTACGGCATCGAGATGCACCTGGTCGCCGATCAGACGCGGCTGACTCGACCGAGCTACCAGAAGGAGTGGTTCTGCCAGAAGGAACGCGGCGGCGGCGGACATCTGATCTGGCTAGGCATCCACTGGCTCGATCTGGCGATGTACCTGACCGGCTCGACGATTCAATCCGTCGCCGGCTTTCCCGCCAACGTCGGCGGCCAGCCGATCGACGTCGAAGACGCCGCCGCAGCCGCTCTGCGTTTTGACAACGGAATGCTGGGCACCATCACGTCGGGCTACTACCTCGACCGAGGCTACCACTCGCACATCAAGATCTGGGGCTCGAAAGGCTGGCTGCACCTGGAACCGATGAAAGACCAGCCCCTGACCTGGTCAACGACCGTCGGCCCCGACGCCGGCAAGGTCCAGACCTGGGAAGGCAGCAAATCTCCGCGAGGCTACACGCCCATCGTCCAGTCCGCCGTGAAAGCCTGCGCCGAGATGACCACCCCACCCGTCACCGCCACCGAAAGCCTGCGAGCCCTCTCGACCGTCTTCGCGATCTACGGCTCCGCGGACACTGGTCAATCGCTGGCGACCGAATGATCGACCCGAAAGTGCGGTCAATTACCCGCCATCACAGAAGGCGCCGGCTACGCGCGCGAACATTCAAATCGGCATCGCCCCCGGACGTCAGACCCGGAACCACGAGGTAGATCCTGCATCACCGGGCTTTTGCCGTC
>JAPOLP010000235.1 GCA_029977045.1 Planctomycetota bacterium | reverse complement strand
CTGGCGGCCTGATCGCGATCAAGCTGAAGGAAGGCGATGAACTGGTCGACGTCGTCATCGTCGGCCCTGGCGACGACGTGCTGCTCGCCACGGCGACTGGCATGGCGATCCGCTTCCCGCACACAAACGCCCGAGCGATGGGCCGCGCGGCCGCTGGCGTGCGAGGTATCAAGCTCACGAAGGGCGACGAACTGGTCGGCATCGTCGTCGCCAACCCCGAGATGCAACTGCTCTCGGCCTGCGAACACGGTTACGGCAAACGAACACCGTTCGGTTTCGGCGGAACCGTCCCGGACCTCGACGACGTCAACGACAGCGATGCCGAAGACGCGAGTGCGGACGTTGTCGAAGCGGATTCAGACGAAGGCGACAGCGAGGAAGGCGGCGAACGCAGCAACTTCTCGTACCGCTCGCAGAACCGAGGCGGCAAGGGCGTCCGCGACATCCGCACCAGCAAACGCAACGGTCGAGTGGTCGACATCCTGGCCGTCGAGGACGGCGACGAAGTGCTGATGGTGACCACCGGCGGCAAGATTCAACGCCTCCGCGTCACCGACATCAGCGTCGTCGGCCGCAACACGCAAGGCGTCCGCATCATCCGACTGGATGACGACGACGCCCTCGCCTCCATGGCCCGTATCCCGGCTGAGGTCGTCGACGAGGAACAGGAAGCTCCTGCCGCACCAGCGACCGCGGAAAATGCTCCGGAATCTGAAGTGACCGCGAGCGAATCGTCAGACGACAGTGAACCCGCTACCGAATCAGGTGGCGACACCGAAGACGCTGGTGATGCCTGATTCTTAAGGCATCGTTGGTGATTCCGGTGGTGACTTACGCCGCAGGCGTTGTATCCAAAAGCCAGGGGTCGACGCGCAGCGGCGCACCCCTGGATGCGATTGACGATTTCCCGAAACGCTGAAGGCGTTTTACAAACCGGCCTGGTGTCCAACTCCTTCGGAGTAGAACGCCTCTGATCACCACAACCTGGCGCGGCTTCGCCGCTGACGCCAGGCTGTTGGGTGCAACGCCTTCGGCGTAAACACTCCGGTCCGGCGGTGCCCACGTGTTTGCGGCTACTGATTCGCCAGCAGTTCACGAGCCCGCTCAAACACCGCGTCGAGCATCGGTTCGGTGAGGCGTTTCGTAAACGTGTTCTGCTGGCTGGGATGGAAGCTGCCGATCACGCGGCGTCCGTCAGTCAGCTCGAACTCGGCGCCGTGGCCGAATTTCGGCAGGCGGCCTTCGTACCAGCCTCGGTCGCGAGCCAGATCGATGACCGCTCGCCAGCCGATCTGGCCGAGCGCGACGATCACTTTCACCGGCAGAGCATCGAACGTCGCGTCAAACCACTCGTGGCAATTCGCGAGTTCCTCGTTCGTCGGCTTGTTGTCCGGCGGTGCGCAGTGGCAGGCACCAGTGATCGCGCAGTTCCGCAGGACGAGCCCGTCGTCGCGGGACGTCGATTCCGGCTGACTCGCAAAGCCAGTGTTGTGCAGGGCGTGAAACAGCCAGTCGCCGCTGCGATCCCCCGTAAACATCCGCCCGGTCCGATTCGCACCATGAGCCCCTGGTGCCAGACCAACGATCAGCAGCTCGGCCTGCGAATCACCAAAGTTCGGAACCGGCCCACCCCAGTAATCATCGTCCTGATACGCCCGCCGTTTGGTCTCTGCGATGTTCTGGCAATGCTCAAGCAGCCGAGGACAGCGGTCGCACTTGCAGATGCGTCGATTCAGCCCGTTCCAGGAAAGTCGTCGTGCCACAGCATTACTCTCAGAATCCCGGTGATAAGTCGCCTGACGCGGCCGTCTGCGATTCAAACGCCGACAGTGTCGAGACTCGAAAACAGTGCTACCAGCCATGAACGGCGGTGAAGTAGCCACGATAAAACATCAGGAAAATCGCGATCGATGCGATACTCATCGACAGTGATGCTGCAACTCTTGCAGACGTTTGACGCTGCCTCCTGAAAAGCATCGCCGCAAAGATCAGCGTCGCGGGGGCGAGTATGTACTGCAGATGCCCCAGGGATGCGACGACGCCATAGAACTCGGCATCACGTTCCAATTCTTCAAGAGCTGCATTCAGCTCTGCTTGTTCTTCAACTGTCAGCGGAAGCCCAATGAAAGCTTCTTCACCGGGCAATTCTGCATCTGGATTCTCCGCATGGAATTCTTCAACCCGCCGAAGTGCAAATTGTTTCTCATACACTTTGATAAGAGACCGTCGAGCAGCGCATCGCCACTTGAGAATCCGACCGTCAACGGGTTGTTTGGGCAGCCGATTCCCGTTTTGAGCGTTGAGCACTTCGATCCTGACCGCCGTATATGCGACAACGGCAGTCAGAATTCCACAGATGACTACTCGCCATTTCATTCGCTGCCTCAAAACCTCAGCTCAAAACCGTTGATCCACGAGTGCAGGTCGGTTTTTCCGATGCTGAAGTAGTCGTAGCCAGTGAAGAGGCCCCAGCCGTTGCGGGTGATGCCGATGTTTGCTCGACCGTGGAACAGGGACGCGTCGCCGATGCGGCCCCAGTCGATGTCGCCGGTGATGACGAATGGTTCCGCCGGGTACAGCTCGCCGCCGTAGGTGAAGTTGAAGCCGGAGTCTGACTGCCCGGCACCGGCCAGCCAGTTAACGCCGATGCCGGTGCGGAACTGGCCCAGCTCGCCCTTCGCAAACGTGTAGACGATGTTGGCATCGCCCGTCCACAACTGGTCGCTGCCACTGGCGGGCAGATCCTCGTGGCGATAGAAGAACTCAGTGTCGATGCCGAACCGCGTCCAGTTATCCAGCAGTAGCCGCCCGGACGCGTGGCTAAGTCCGTCGAAGTCGTCGCCGTACTGCCCGCGCAGCACGGTTTGCCAGTCTGACGGCTCGGTGTCGCCGAACAGATCACCGAGCGGGCTCGTCCGGTCTTCTGAATACGGAAACACCGGAAACTCGATGGCGTTCCAGTCGGCGTCGGTGACGACAGCTCGTGGAATCGTGAACGGAGACGAAAGCGCGGCCAGTATGACCTTGTTGGAAAGCTCAGTGAGGCCAGTCATGGCGACGTCATCATCGCAGTCGTGTTCGTCGTCGCGGGAGTATTTCCGCTTTGACGTACTTCGTGACGAATCGCTGTTTGAAGACGACCCACTCCCCGCGGCGGCGGCCTTCATCGCGCCGAGCTGCTGCGCATTCGCAATCGAACCTGTTGCCAGCAGGCACAGGGTGCTGAGAGCGATGGTCAGTCGCAGTAGAGGCGCAACGGGTCGCATGGAGACTCCGAACGCGGGATCGGGCGGGCGAGCCGCAAGGCCTGAAGTCGAGGGCGAGGATCGTCCGGAAACCTGAACGGACGCGTCAAGATGCCTTCGTAACTGGCGGTACGACCGGGCAAGTCGGTGCGACCCCGCCCCTGGCTGGCCAACACATCCGCGATCGCTGTTCCTCCGGTAAGGTGTCGGGTGAAGTCGAGCGGCTGATTGGGTATATCTGGGTTGGAACCTGCGGCTTTGTTGCAGCCGGGGTGCGCCGTTGACTCAGCAGGAAACTCACACTCGCCATGTCGACTCTGACCACTGATCTCGTTGTTCTCGGGGGCGGCCCCGGAGGCTACCCCGCCGCATTTGCCGCAGCCGATCACGGCATGGACGTCACGCTCGTCAACGAGGAATCAACGCCCGGCGGCGTCTGCCTGCACCGCGGTTGCATCCCGTCGAAGGCTTTGCTGCACGTCGCAAAGCTGATCAACGAAACGCGCGAAGCGGAACAGTGGGGCCTGACGTTCGCGAAGCCGAAGCTCGATCTCGACAAGTTGCGGAGCTTCAAGAACTCGGTCATCGGCGGCCTGACCGGCGGGATCGGGCAACTGGCGAAGGCTCGCGGCGTCAAGCTGGTACAGGCTCGCGGAAGCTTTCTCGACTCGAACACACTTGAACTCAAGCACGCCGATGGTTCAACCGGCACGCTGAAGTTCAACAAGGCGATCGTCGCGACCGGTTCATCTCCGGCGATGCCTGGCTTCTTCAACATCGGCGACGAACGTGTGATGGACTCGACCGGAGCCCTCGCTCTGGCTGACGTACCGAAGAAGCTGCTCGTCGTCGGCGGCGGCTATATCGGCCTGGAAATGGGCTCGGTGTACGCAGCCCTGGGTTCCGAAGTCACCGTCGTCGAGATGCTCTCCGGACTGCTGCCGGGTGCCGACCGCGATCTCGTCCGCCCGCTGCAGAAACGGCTGGCCGAACACTTCCAGGCGATTCATCTCAACACGAAGGTCGCCAGGCTGACGGCCTCGAAGAAGGGCATCGTTGCTGACCTCGAAGGTGAGGGCGTTGATTCTCCGCAGACGTTCGACCGCGTGTTGATCTCGATTGGCCGTCGCCCGAACAGCCGCGGCTGCGGTCTTGAAAACACAAAGGTGCAGATCGACGACAAGGGCTTCATCGTCATTGACAAGAATCAGCGGACTGCCGATCCGAACCTGCTGGCGATTGGCGATATTGCCGGCGAGCCGATGCTCGCTCACAAGGCAACGCGCGAAGCAAAGGTCGCCGTCGAAACGCTGCTCGGCGAACCGGCCGAGTTCGACAACGTCGCGATTCCCGCCGTCGTCTTCACCGATCCGGAACTCGCATGGTGCGGCATCACGGAAAACGAAGCGAAGGCGGAAGGCCGCGAAGTGAACGTCGTCCGCTTCCCGTGGGCGGCTTCTGGTCGGGCTCAGACGCTGTCGCGGACAGAAGGTCTCACAAAGCTGATCACTGAACCGAAGACCGAACGAGTGCTCGGCGTCGGCATGGTCGGCCCCGGTGCCGGCGAGATGATCGCTGAAGCCGTCATCGCCGTCGAAATGGGCCTCGTCGCCCGAGACCTCGCCGACAGCATCCACGCGCATCCGACGCTGTCTGAAACCCTGATGGAAGCCGCCGAAGCCGTCTTCGGCCAGGCAACGCACAGCTATCGGCCGAAGAAGTAGCCGGGACTTGCTTGCTCAACTTGTTTGACCCGAAGCCGCAGGCGATGGCGTTTCCCGTGGCTGGCGCCATTCAAAACGCCATCGCCTGCGGCTTCGGGTCAAACATTCTATTCCATCAACTCGGCGACTTCCTGAGAACCTGCATCTGGCCGCGATTTCAGTCCCGCGATCACTCGTTGCTGACGTTCGTGTGAGTGGTTCTGGTTGAGCTTCCATTTGCCTTCGAGCTGCTCGATGTCGATCGTGAATCCGACGATGGCATCGAGCAGTTTGTCGATGAATGACGGCTCGGCTGAATCGAGTTGCCAGGGTGTCGGCATCGCTGCTTCGTAGACCTCGACAGACTGTCGCACGATGTCGAGCAGCCGGTCGTGGTCCTGTTCGATCTTCAGTGTTCCGCGGGCGTGAACAGCGACGTAGTTCCAGGTGGGAACGACGTTCTGCTCGGCGTACCACGTTGGCGAGACGTAGGCGTGCGGGCCGTGAAAGATTGCGAGCACATTGCTGCCGTCGAGCTCCTTCCAGTGCGAATTGGCTTTCGCGAAGTGGCCGGTAAGCTGCCCGTGTTCGCCGGTGTCGCGGTTGAGCAGCAGCGGAAGATGGCTCGCGTCGGTGACGTCGCTGTCGCTCGAAACGAGCGTCGCGAAGCTGTGAGCCACGATGAAGTCGTGCAGCGTGACTCGGTCGGAAACGACAAAGGCAGACGGTGTATACATGGCGATACTGCCTTCAGATAGCGACACGGCGCGAGTCGTCCGGCAGCCATCCTCAAACGGTTGAGTGAAGATCAAGACGCGTCCGACCTGACCGGTTTTCAGGCCCGAAGGGTCGGTCATAAGTGAGCCCAGGGCGCAGCCCTGGGAATCGTCACCAAGTGGAAAAATAAGCCCCAAGGCTGCGCCTTGGGCTCGCATAGGGACGGCCCTTCGTGCCTGAAGGCCGGACAGCTTGCGCCGTTCCGCTACAAAGATCGAAGCAGCGAGACTGCGTGTCAAATCGTAATCCAGCGGTCGCGGGAGGCGATCTGCCAGGTGTCGACGATCTCGCCGTTCGAAACGACCCAGGCTGACTTGTGCAAAGCGGACGTCGGGCAGATGTGTCTTGGCACGGCCAGCAGGACGTCGCCGGGCTGGAACTCGCCGGCGCGGGACGACTCGATGACGAGATGTTCTTCGTTCTGCAGGACGATCTTTGCGTCGGGAAGTTCGGGGAACTCGGCACGTTTTTCGACGGGCGGATCGGAAGCGACGGATTTGTAACCGAGGTCCAGCGTGATGCGGTCGGCGGTCGGGCGGCTGATGACTCGCGTGAGCATCAGGGCTGCAGGCGGGAAGACCATGTCGGGGAACTTCTGGCCGTAACCGCAGTCGTTATAGACACAGGTACCGGGCGACATCTCGATGCCGGGATCGTCCTTCTCTGCGTAAATCGGGAAGGAAGCCGTGCCGCCGCAGACGAGTTTTGGAACGGCAAGGCCGGCGGCTTCGAGTTCGCTGCGGAAGGCGGCAACTTTGTTCCACTCGACGTTGACCGCTTCGCGGCGATCGTCACGGCAGGTCTGATGCTGGTGCCCGTCGTAAACGTGAAAGCCTGCAGCGATCAGGCCTTCGGAATCAGCGATCTGCTGGTAAAGCTGCCGGGCTGCGTCGCCGACGGGGATGCCGGTGCGATGCTGGCCGGTGTCGATGTCGAGCAGCACTCCGATCTGCTGGCCCGCCTGCTGCATCGCTTCCGCGAGTTTCGAGACGTGCAGCGGATGGTCGGCGGTCACGGCAAACGTGACGTCAGGGAAGGTCTCGACGAATTTGACCGCTCGCTGTACGTTCGGGCCGACGAGGCTGTAGGCGAGCACGATGTCTTTGGCACCGGCGTTGGCGACCATCTCGGCTTCCGCGAAGGTCGCGCACTTGTGCCGCGTGATGCCGCGTTCGAGCTGCAGCTTGATGATCTCGGCAGTTTTGTGAGTCTTGCAGTGCGGACGCAGGCGGTCAGGGCTGCCGGCGATGGCGATCATGCGATCGAGATTCTGTTCGACCATATCGCGAAAGATGACCAGTCCTGGCGAGATGATCGAAGAGGTGTCGGCGATCTGGTAGCAGGCATCCATTGGGGCAGCTCCGAAGCGGGCAGGTGAGTCGTCAGGGCAGGCGATGGCCGGAGTTTCGGAGTCGGGTTTCAGAATTGCAACGTCGTGCGAATGCGGTCCGACGTGACCTGCCTGTCGGCTGCGCATCTTCGATTCGACGCTGCCTGGCATTTGCCTCATCACGTAGGCACTTCCGGCGGAAACTCGTCTTCTGTCGTATCAGTTGAGCGTGTTAACGTCCGATCTGGTCGCAACCAGCGGCGGCTGCGGCCAGCAGACGGAACTCCGGTCGGAAAGGACCTCGACATGGCCGACAATCAGCAGACACAGCAGCCTGAGAGCGACAACTTCGTCGAAACGGCCCTCAAGCTGAGCGGCAAGAGCGAGGAAGAAGCCCGCAAGACCGGAGCCATCGACCGTGCCGACGAGCAGGTCGAGGAACTCTTCGCCGAGAAGTACCGCACCGAAGGCAGCCCCGCTCACAAAGCCGTCTGGGGCGATGCGTTTCCGCTCGAACAGTTCATTGCCAAAGAGTCCACCACTCCGCCTCAGTGCGATCAGGTCATGGAGAAGTGCATTGGGCTGATCAGGTCGATGCACGCATCTGGCACTGCCTACAACGACGAAGGCAAGATGTCGAAGGCCCTGCTGGCTGCGCTCGGTGAAGCTGGCTACTGGGGAATGCTTGTGCCGAAGGAGTACGGCGGCAGCGGTGCTCCATTCTCGACGTTCGCGAAGTTCCTGACACGCGTTGCGACGATCGATCCGACGGTCGCTGGCACCGCCTCAGTACACGGCTGCATTGGAGCCGTAGACCCGCTGCTCGCGTTCGGCACTGAGGAGCAGAAGCAGGAGTTTCTGCCTCGACTGGCGAGCGGTCAGCGCATCTCCGCATTTGCTCTCACCGAACCG
>JAPOLP010000007.1 GCA_029977045.1 Planctomycetota bacterium | reverse complement strand
GAGAACTCGGATGACGAAGCGAGTATTAAAGATCGGCGACAGGTCATCCTTGATCTGGAAAAGGAAGTCACGGCAACTCTGCAGCTGCTTGATGGTGAAACAGACAACGAGTTCGAAATGCGGAAACTTGGTCTTGGCCATCAGTTCCGCGAACTCGAACGAATCTATGCAGACAGCAGGCAACTGACGCTTGGCTGGACGACCGACCAGGAAAAGAAGGAAGGACGGCTCGACCTTGAGTTGAGCGCTCTGGCGGAAAGCGATCTCGCGAAGTCAATCTCTGAACTTGCCGAGAAGCCCAGCCGCTTTGCATCCATCACGAAGTCTGAGGACAGCATCTTCTTCGGTCGCGTCAATCACGCTCTCGACGCAATGCGTCAGCAGCACTTCACCGACATGTTCGCGCTGATGGAGAACGACGCAAAGCAACGTCTTGCTGACAGTAAAGACTACTCAGACGACCAGAAGGCGGGCATTACGACAGCCATCGAAAAGGGTTTCGAGATGCTGCGGGCCGGTACGAAGATGGGTGTCATTGACGGGTTTGTCGACGTGAACCTGAAGGATGGAAACAAGGGCGTCGTTGGAGCCATTCGAGTTGACGGTGGCTCGGTAGCCACCGATGTGCTTGGCGGTCTGAAAGCGGCGGGCTGGGAAGTCGAAATCGGTGAGGCAGACGGTGAAACGGCAGTGGCCTATCACAAGGTGACGCTTCCAGAGAACTTCGCACCGTTCATCACGTCACTGGTCGGCAGTTCGCAGTTTACGGTCGCAACCAGGGCTGACGCTGTCTATTACGCAGCCGGTCAGGGAGCTGACGAGCGAGTCAAGGCGGTCGTCGACGCTGAGCCATCTGAGGAGAACGACGGCACGTTCCTGGAAGCCTGGTACCGGCTTGGGCCGATCCTCGACGTACTTCGTCAACGACGCGAACGGAGAGAGGCGGACCTTGATCTGTCGAAGTTGACGCCGGAAGAAAAGTCCGAGCGGAAGGACCGGCAGGAAATGCGGGAACGTGCAGAGAAGGCGTTCGAGGCAGGTGCTGACACGATTCACACGAAACTGCAGCGGAAAGAAGAGAAGGTCGTTGGGCAGACGATCTTCGCGACCGACGTTCTGCGTTTCGTCGGGATGGAAATCACCAACGTCGCAAAGACGAAGCTGCAATAACTCGTTTCGCTTTTCGATGTTGAACTTCAAGGCCCCGCACGAAACGGCGGGGCCTTTTTGTTTGACGTCTTCTACTCGCTCGGCCAAAGCAAGCTCGTCTTATTCAGCGACGCCTGTGATCCCGAATTCTGCGGCGGAAGCCCAGGGGCCACCATTGACCTCGGAGAGAGCCCGGATCAGGACATAGCGTCCTTTGACTGGCTTGCAGGCAATTGCCTGGGCGGTCTTTCGCTTTCCAAAGGTGGCTGTGGCCGCCGTTTCAGAAAAGCTGTCAGGCTGATTGCTGACGGAGAAGTCGCACCTGGCGATTGCCCCATTCCAGCCACCGTCCTGCCGGGCGAGATAGTGGAAGCCGCTGACGGAGTACTCGGCTCCGAGGTCGATCACTAGTTCATGCGGGTGCTTCGTGAGTTCTGGCTGAAACTGTGTGTGCCAGATCGTGGCGGGATTTCCGTCGATCGCGTTTGCCGCCAGCTTGCGGTTGCTTTTGTTCTCACTGCTGACACGGACGAGTTTGAGTCTGCTGCCGGTGATTAGGCCGTCGGTCGGCAGATGATTCAACTTTTCCGTCGCAACTGGCTGGTCGCGCGACGTGCCCCACTTGGCCCAGCGGTCTTCTTCATGGGCCGTCCGATCATGGAAGAAACCCTCGACAACATCTTCGTGTGAGGCGTCCGCGTAACGCTTCATTCTGGTGAGCATTTCGGGATGTTGATCCGCGACGTTGTTTGTTTCGCTGATGTCAGTCGTCAGATCGTAGAGTTCCCACTCCGCATTCGGGCGAGGGCGGATGCCTTTCCACTGGCCGATGCGGACTGCTGTCTGAGGACCGAACTCCCAGTACAGAAACTCGTGCGGAGTCTGTTTTCTCCCTGCCGCCTCGGCACCAAGCAGTTCCGGCAGGATGGAAATGCCGTCGACATCTTTGGGGGCCTTCGCACACGTCAGTTCGGCGAGCGTTGGCAGGACGTCGGGGTGATACCAGACGAGGTCGCTGACTCGTCCCGGTTCGATGCGGCCCGGCCAGCGAACGATCGACGGAATTCGCAGACCGCCTTCGTAGAGGTTGCCCTTGCCGCCTCGGAATCCCACACCAGTTTTCGGATGAACGTTGGGGCCGAAGAAGCCGCGAGGATGCTCGCGTGAGCTGAAGCGATCCTGGCCCCCGTTATCGCCAGCAAAGAAGACGATCGTGTTCTTGTCGAGTCCGAGTTCCTGCAGCAGGTCGAGCACTTCGCCGACGTGACGGTCGACCATTGAGACCTTTGCTGCGTAGTTGCGTGCATCCTCTGGCCAGTCTTCGTCGCGATACAGAGCGACCGCCGGGTCAGAATCCGGGATGTCGTACATGCCGTGTGGCGGGGTAATCGGCAGGTAGCAGAAAAACGGCCTGTCCTCATTCTCGCGGATGAAGTCAAAGGCTCGCTTCATGATCTCGTAGTGCGAGTACGTCTTGCCGCTGCGTCCGCCAACGTTGCCTTCCAGAGCCAATTCCTGGCTGTTGTGGATCAGGTATGGCGGGGAGAACGAGTGCGCGGGGGCCCGGTCGTAGTAGCCAAAGAACGTGTCGAACCCGTGCTGTTCGGGAACTCCGGTTGAGCCGCGTCCGCCGCAGCCCCACTTGCCGAACCCGCCCGTTGCGTAGCCGAGTTCCTTGAGCATTGACGCGATCGTGGGCTCGCCGGCTCGAAGCGGAGTGCCGCCGCCGTTCGCTCGGACTGATGCGTGCCCGGCGTGCTTGCCCGTCATCAGATTGCACCGCAGAGGAGCACAGACTGGCGATCCAGCAAGTGCCTGAGTGAACCTCAGGCCTTCCGCGGCCATGCGGTCGATGCGCGGAGTTTGGAGCAGCGGATGGCCCATATACGAAACTTCGTAGTAGGCCAGTTCGTCCGACATGATGTAAACGATGTTCGGTTTCGTCGCCGTTTGAGCAGCCAGCACAGACAGCGGGGCCGAGAGAGCCGGCAGCAGAACTAGAACGGTGGTCAAAGTTCGGATCATTGATACGGTTCCGATTGGAGTGCCTGATTGCTGTTCAGGCGAACGTACATAAGGGGCGCGGATGATGACGCTCGGGTGAGCGGGTCGCTATCGTTTGCTCTGATCGAGTCGGCTGCCGATCAGATGGCAGTGGAGAGTTCGTTTCGTGGCAGGAGTCGTGACGTGAATCGTCAGAGTTGTTTTGCGAGTCGGGAGACAAGCGTGGCAGCGAACCGAATTGTGATTGGGATCGTTGTTCTGTTTGCGTTCTCGATTGTGTGGCAGTGGTCTGCTTCAGCGACTGCGGCAGATGCTGATCGAGTGAACTTCGACCGGGATGTCCGACCAATCCTGTCGGACGCCTGTTTTACGTGCCATGGGCCGGATTCGAAGAAGCGGGCGACGGACCTGCGGTTCGATGTCGAGTCGAGTGTGTTTGCCGATCGCGATGAGCCCGTGATCGTTCGCGGCGATTCCAGCAAAAGTGCCCTCATCGAACGTGTCGTCACTGACGACGCGGACGTGAAAATGCCGCCGCCGGATACTGCTCGCCAGTTGACGCAGTCAGAAGTTGATCTGCTCAAACGCTGGATCGACCAGGGAGCCGAGTACTCAAATCACTGGGCGTTCGAGAAGCTGCGTCGTCCGGAATTTCCGGCGACGGCGAATCCTGCATGGGCGCATAACGGTATCGATCATTTTGTACTGGCGAAGCTCGAAGCGCTGGACCTGAAACCATCGCCGCGAGCTGCCCGTGAAACTTTGATTCGTCGACTGTCTCTCGATCTGACTGGACTGCCTCCGACGCCGACAGAGATTGACGCGTTTCTGGCTGACGAGTCCGAGGACGCGTATGAAAAACTGGTCGACCGGTTGTTCGCTTCAGAGAGATTTGGCGAGCACTTCGCCGTGCCGTGGCTCGACGCCGCTCGTTACGCGGACTCGAACGGTTACCAGCAGGATCGAACTCGGACCCTGTGGCCGTGGCGGGACTGGGTCGTTCGAGCCTTCAACGAGAACAAGCCGTTCGATGATTTCACGATCGAGCAGATTGCCGGCGATCTGCTGCCGGATGCGACTCGAGAACAGATTGTCGCCACGGGCTTTCAACGCAATCACATGCTGAACGGCGAAGGAGGCCGAATCGCCGAGGAGTCGCGGGTCGAGTACGTCGTCGACCGAGTTGAAACGCTGGGAGCGACCTGGCTCGGCCTGACGGTCGGCTGCGGTCGTTGTCACGATCACAAGTACGACCCGTTTTCGCAGCGCGAGTTCTACCAGCTGTTTGCTTACTTCAATTCGATCGACGAGTCGGGGAGTGTCGATGCGGGTGGGAATGCGAGGCCCGTGCTGCCGGTGCCGACGCAGGAGCAGCTTGACCGGCAGTCGCAACTGAAGGATGAACTGGCCACTGCGGGACAACAACTGCGGGAAGCATCGACTCCAGAGAAACAGCGAGTCTGGGAAGCGGCGACGCTCGCGGAAATCGACGCTGGCAAGGTTCAACGCGACTGGAAGCTGCTCGAAGTCACAAAGTTTGACTCTGAGCAGGGTCAGACGCTGTCTCGCGAAGGTGACGGTTCGCTGTTGCTGACCGGGAAGAATCCGGACAACGACAATTATCGCCTCGAACTGAAACCAGAGCCGACGACTTTGACCGGCCTGCGGATCGAGGCCGTGCCTCACGCCGCCTTTACAAAGGGCGGTTTCGCTCGCAGCGACAGTGGCAATTTCGTGCTCACGCAGTTCTCGGTCGAAGTGCTGCGCGATGGTGCGTCGTCGCGAGAGACAGTTGCGATCGCAAAAGCTGAGGCGTCGTTCGAGCAAGGGGGATGGCCGATTGCGGACACGCTCGACGGCAAGCCCGACACTGGCTGGGCGGTCAACCATCCGGCGGACATGACGATTCCTCGCCAGGCAATGTTTGTTTTCCGTGAGCCACTGAAGCTCGACAGCGGCGCGACGCTCATTGTCACGATGAAGCACGAGTCGCCGCACAAGTTTCACAATCTCGGTCGCTTTCGCCTGTCAGCGACGAACGTTCCAACACCAAAGCTGGGCGATGAAAGCGGTCTCTCCGCCGACCTCATTGCGGCTCTGAAGCTTGGCGATGGCGACCGAAACGAAGCTCAGAAGAAATCGGTTCGCGAACTCTTCGAGAAACGCGATCCGGCAGTTGCTGCGGCCCGACGTGATCAGGACGCGATCAGACAGCAGCAAAGTGACCTCGACAGTCAGATTGTTCAGACCATGGTCATGCAGGACCTGAAGCAACCGCGTGAGACATTCGTGCTCGTTCGCGGTGTCTGGAATCAACCCGACAAGGAACAACCAATTGTTCCGGGGACACCGTCAATTCTTCCGCCGTTGGCGACAGACGCTCCTGCAAACCGGCTCACTCTGGCGCGATGGCTCGTGTCCAATGAGAATCCGCTGACGCCTCGCGTTGTCGTCAATCGGTTCTGGCAGCAGATGTTCGGGCAGGGTCTGGTCACGACGCCCGAGGATTTTGGCGTTCAGGGCGAACATCCGAGTCATCCGGAGCTGCTCGACTGGCTGGCTGCGGATTTCATTGAATCCGGCTGGGACATCAAGCGGCTGCTGAAGACGATCGTGATGTCGTCAACCTATCAGCAATCGTCAGTGACAACGCCGGAACGGCTTGAAGCGGATCCGTCGAATCGCTGGCTGAGTCGATCGCCCCGATTCCGCCTGAGTTCTCTGGGGTTGCGGGACCAGGCACTGGCTCTCAGCGGTCTGCTGGTTGAGCAAACTGGCGGTCCCCCCGTGAAGCCGTATCAGCCGCCGGGAATCTGGGCCGACCTTTCTCTCGGGAAGATCAAGTATCAGCAGGACAGCGGCGAGAATCTCTACCGTCGCAGTCTCTACACGTTCTGGCGTCGGGCGTCCGCACCCACGATGTTATTCGACGTCGCGTCACGGCAGGTGTGTCAGGTGCGGGTCAATCGAACGAACACGCCGCTGCACGCACTGGTCGCGCTGAACGACGTGACGTATGTGGAAGCTGCCCGCAAGATGGCCGAGCGCGTGCTCGGTGAAGGCGGAGCGTCTGATGAATCGCAGTTGGCGTATGCGTTTCGGCTCGCTACCGCGCGATTTCCTGGCGAAGCGGAGCGGACGGGCCTGCGGAACGCCCTGACGCTGAGCCGTGAGTACTTCAAGCAGACCCCGGACGCGGCCTCAGAACTGCTTCAAACGGGAGAGTCGGAAATAAATCCGGTTGCCGAAGCAACCGAACTGGCCGCGTGGACAGCGGTCTGCAATGTCGTGCTGAATCTCGACGAGACCTTGAATCGAGAATGAGCAAATTACGAATCCCTCGTAAATCGATGAGTAACTGCGCTGCCTGGGCTGATTCCGGCGACAAACCCGTCCAGGCCGCACAGAACGACATTGCGAGTTGTTCGCGTGGCCTTGAAGAAGGCTTGAAACAGCCCCTTTCAACGCGCTGAAATGCGTTGTGAATCACTATCTGCATCGTACAATGAATTTTTGCCCTCTCACGGATGACCCGCCCGTTTGCTGATTTGGCGGCGGTGCAGTGTTGCTACTGGACAGCACTGATCAGTTCTCTGGTCCCGTTCGAGTGCCGCGAAAACAGCGGTTTCTCAGCAATCACACTCTCACTTCGCGGTGCCGTTGCGCGTGGGTCTTCAAGGCTCGTTGCCTTCTGAACCGCAATTCTTCCTCAACGAGTGAACTCAATGAGCTACCACATTCTGATGACCGGCGCCACGGGTCTCCTGGGCCGCTACCTCCTTCGCGACCTGATGCTGGCCGACGTTCAAGTCGCTGCCGTGGTCAGACCATCCCGGCGGACGAGCGCTCAGGAACGCGTTGATTCCATGATGGCGTCCTGAGAGTCGATGCTTGGTCGTGAACTGGCTCGTCCGAAGGTTCTGACGGGCGACCTGACCGCTGAGGGACTCGGCCTGAGCAGCGAAGACCTTGCGTGGGTCGAAGCCAACTGCGACTCGATGCTGCACAACGCTGCCAGCCTGACGTTCATCAGCACCAGCAAAGAAGGCGAACCGTGGCGATCGAACGTCGGCGGAACTCAGAACGTCCTCGACCTCTGCCGCCAGACTGGAATTCGCGACTTCCACCACGTGTCGACGTCGTACGTTGCCGGACTGCGTTCGGGGGCTGTGCTTGAATCAGAACTCGATGTCGGGCAGGAGTTCGGCAACGACTACGAACGCAGCAAGGTCCAGGCGGAAACGATGGTCCGCGAAGCCGACTTCCTGAGTCCGCCAACTGTTTACCGCCCGGCGATCATCGTCGGTGATTCCCAGACTGGATTCACTTCGACCTTCCACGGTTTCTATGCGACGCTGAATCTTGCCTACACGCTGACTCGGGCGATGCACGAAATGGAATCCGGTGAAGCCGACGTGCCGACGCGGATTACTCTGGACGGTACAGAGCAGAAGAACTTCGTTCCTGTTGACTGGGTCTCGGCAGTGATGGCTCACATCCTGACGAACCGCCAGTTCCACGGTGATACTTATCATCTCACTCCGACAGACCCGACAACAACCGGCGATATCAAGGCCGTGCTTGAAGAGGCCTATGGTCTGAAGAACGCCGAGTTGTACGGCTACGGCAAGGAGATCGATAACCCGACGGAAGTCGAAAGTCTCTTCTACGAGCACTTCAAGGTTTACAACTCGTACTGGCGTGACGATCCACGTTTCGATTCGTCGAACACGCAGCGAGTCGCACCTCACCTGCCGTGCCCGAAGGTGGATCGCGAGATGCTCCTGATGATGGCCCGCAAGGCGATCGAGATGGACTTCAAATTCCGCGACGTTCCGGTCTCCACGCCCGCGGAGACGACGGCCAACTGATCTGTCGAGGTCAGCAACCGGCTATGATGAAAGCCGCAGTCACAAAAGACTGCGGCTTTTCTTTTTGGATGAGTTAGTGGGGTCACGTTGCCCGGTTGGCGAAACTACCGCCCGAACAGCTGACTGACGCTGGTGCGTTCGTGGATCGAGCGGATCGCCTGGGCGAAGAGCGGGGCGACGGTGACCTGCTCGATGTTGTCCGGAAGTGGGTCCTCGAATGTTTCGATCGTATCCGTCAGGAACATGCGTTTGATCCGGCTTTCGCCGATTCGTTGAGCGGCTCCCTTTGAGAGCACCGCGTGTGAGACGGCAGCGTAGATGTCTTTGGCGCCGTTCTCGATCAGCGCGTCCGCCATCGTGATCAGCGTTCGACCGGTGATGGTGAAGTCGTCAACGAGAACAACGTTGCGTCCTCTGACGTCGCCGATGATTTCGTGGATCTCTACAGTTTCCGAATGGTCAGTGCGGACCTTGGACCCGATGACGGTTGGGCAGCCCAGATCCTTTCCGAAGGCGACGGCATTCTTCGCGAAGCCGACGTCGGGACTGCAGATGACCAGGTTGTCGAGTCCCAGCTCGCGAATGTGGCTCGTGAGGACGGCGCGACCGTCGAGGTGGTCGACCGGGATACGGAAGAAGCCCTGGATCTGCGGGCTGTGTAGATCCATCGTCAGAACGCGGTCAGCTCCGGCAGCTTCGAGAGCGTCAGCACAGACGCGAGCGCGGATCGAGACTCGTGGTTCGTCCTTCTTGTCGCCCTGAGCGTAGCTGAAGAAGGGAATGACGGCGGTGACTGCCTGGGCACTCGCGCGTTTCAGAGCGTCGATCCAGAACAGCAATTCCATGAAGTTGTCGTTGACCGGCTTCTGAACCCCCTGGATGACGAAGACGTCGCGTCCGCGGACGTTCTCCTTGATCTGCACGAACACGTTGCCTTCGGAAAACGTGTGCGCCCGGCACGGAACCAGGCTGACACCGAGTTCATTGGCGATCGCCTGGGACAGCAGGGGATTCCCCGATCCTGGCAGAATGGCCAGATCACCCTGCGGCGGCTGGAAGATCTGCGGACGGGGACCGGCATTCGGCGAACGGCTTGACGGCGACATCGTGGCACTCAGTGCGAGAGAGGAAGGCGATGCCGGATGATAGTCCGGCCATCCTCCCGCTCAAGCGACGCGTCGCCGTCATTGACGGCTCTCGAAAGATTCATGCCGGTCAGTCGAGGTCAGCCAGAATGTCGAGCAGATCAGCGGGAACATCGAAGCTGTCAGCCAGCTCGTCGTCGTTGACACGAAGGATGTTGTCGTTGCCTGTTCCTGGCACCGCGACGTCGGTTCCGCCCTGTGGATTCAGGTAGTCGTCACCAGAGCCGGCCAGGAGAGTGTCCGCCCCACCACCACCGAGCAGTTCATCGTCTCCAGCGTCACCGATGAGCAGGTCATTGCCTCCCATCGCGAGAATCCGGTCATTGCCCGTGCCGCCGGTGATCAGGTCGTTGCCGTCTCCGCCGTAAATCGTGTCATTGCCCGATCCACCATTGATTGCGTCGGGGCGGGCTCCTCCGTCAAGCAGGTCGTCCCCACTGCCGCCGGAGAGTGCGTCGGATCCGCTGTTACCTTCTATAGTGTCGTTCCCAGCCTCGCCGCGGATTTCGTCGTTCCCGGACGAGCCGTACAGCGCGTCGTTGCCATTTCCGCCGGTGATCGTGTCGTCGCCGGTCCAGCCCACGATGGTGTCATCGCCGTCATCACCTGAAGCGTCGTCGTCACCCCCTTCGGCCAGGATCGAGTCGTTACCGTCGCCGCCCGTGATCGTGTCATTCTGAGAACCGCCGCGGAGCGTGTCGTCGCCATCGTCGCCGTGGAGTTCGTCATCGCCAACACGACCATACAGCAGGTCGTCGCCGCCTCCGCCGCTGAGCGTGTCGTTGCCAGCCATTCCGTCAAACCGCTCGGAAGCCGCACCGCCCTGCAGGAAGTCGTCGCCATCGCCACCGAGGACGTTCAGCATCGGCGAGGTCGTTCCAACTGAGAGTGACGAGAACGTGTCGTCTCCGTTGCCGAGATCGACGGTCAAACTCAGCGTCATGGTCAGGGCAGACAGGTCACCGATTGTGACTGAGTCGTCGCCGTCCATCGTGTTGAGTGTCAGCGTCGTGTCACTTTGAAGGATGACGGTTTCGGTTGAACCGGAGATCGTCTCGATGAACAGAGCGACTCCGTCTTCGGACGCGGTGACAACGACCGCGTCGTCGGTGTCCAGGCCCGGGCCGAGGTCGATGATTTCGGCACGCCCGTCTTCGGCGTCGAAGAAGTCGCCGCCGGCGCCCCCGAGCAGCGTGTCACGGCGGGTGCCACCAATAAGGACGTCGTCTCCATCGCCGGCATCGATCAGGTCGCGTCCGGCTTCACCGAAGATCGTGTCGTCACCCGCGTCCGCGAAGATTCGATCGTTACCGCCGCCTGCTGCGACGAAGTCATTGCCTGGCCCGGAGAAGATTCGGTCGGCGCCTTCCTCACCAAAGATGTCATCGTCACCGTCGCCAGTGCGGATTGTGTCCTTCCCGTCGCCGCCGGCGACCGAGTCATTGAATGCCTCTGTCGCGGTATCGTCGTCCGCGATCAGCAGGTCATTGCCGCCCATGCCGATCAGGATGTCGTGGCCGTCACGTCCGAGCAGCGTGTCGTCGCCGTCGCCGGATGAAGACAGATCTCCGAAAAGGAGGTCATTTCCAGAACCGCCGTCGACGAGGTCATTGCCTGCCGCACCGACCAGCGTGTCGTTGCCATCTTCTCCGAGCAGTGTGTCATTTCCGTTGTCGCCAACGAGCAGGTCGTTACCAGCCTGGCCGTTTAGTTCGTCGTCGCCACCGAAGCCGAACAGACGGTCGTCGCCATTTCCTCCCAGCAGAGTGTCGCGGCCAGGAAACGCCAGCGATGCGTCGCCAGAGTAGATGTATCCCTGTAGCTCATCGTTGCCGTCGCCTCCGTCGAGCATGTCGTCGCCCTCGGAACCTAGCAGAAAGTCGTCGCCATCTTCGCCGAGAATGGTGTCGTCGCCAGCTCCCCCATCCAGCAGGTCGTCACCATCTCCGCCTTCGAGTCGGTCGTTTCCGTCGCCGCCATCCGCACTGTCACTGCCGAGGCTGCTGATTAGGACGTCGTTCGCACCGCCTCCAATCAGAGTGTCGACGCCGGAGACGTCGCTGCCGATTTCCAGAATGGACGGATCCGCAGACAGAATCAGGTCCCCGGAGTTTCCGCCGTCAAGGTAATCGGATCCGCCACCGCCGCGCAGCGTGTCGTGCCCGCCGTTGCCAAAGATGACGTCGTTGCCGAGATCGCTGGCGTCGAGCAGGGCCGGATCGATGTCCGTGTCGCCGTTGATCAGGTCATCACCGCCTCCGCCGCGGATTGTGTCGTCGCCAGCGTTGCCGGAAATCGTGTCTTCACCCGAACCGCCAATGATGGAGTCGTTCCCAGGTGTGAACGTCAGTGTGATGTCGGAGTAATCTCCCTCGATGTGGTCGTTATCGGCGCCGCCGTCGATGGTGTCTGACCCGCCGCCGCCATAGACGAGGTCGTTGCCACTGCCTGCGTCAATCAGGTCGTCGTCCTCGCGGCCTTCCAGCGTGTCGTCGCCCGAGCCGCCGATCAACGTGTCGTTGCCCTGCGCTCCAAACAGGTAGTCCGAGCCTTCTCCGCCGTCGAGAGAATCGTGTCCGCTGCCGCCATAAAGGTCGTCGTCACCTTCGCCGCCGATCAGCGTGGTGTCGAAGCCGCCGCCGGCAGTCAGCGTATCGTTGCCGGCGCCGCCATCGATCGAGATTGTCATGCGGGGTGTGGTTAGCGCCGTTGAAATACTGTTGTCGCCCGGTCCGCCAAGAAGCTGAATGTCCTGAATGAGTGCCGCGTCAACAGCGGAGATTGTCTCGATAACCGTGAAGGTTTCGGTGTAGATGGTCAGGCTCGTGTCTGCTTCCTCGAAGAGGATGAAGTCGTCATCACCATCGGACGAAACCGTCAGTGTGGCGCCGTCGTTGGAGATCAGCGGGGCGACGGTCAGTAGCGTGCGTACCTCGAGTTTCTGCGCGTGGCTGATTCGCGACGGGCTCTGGCGTTTCCGGCGAGTTTGTTCCAGCTGACGAGTGCGAATGCGGAATTCCGTCAGTTTCAGCCAGTCCGTGAGGAACATTTCTGTGTCCGTTCGTTCGAGTGCCGGGAGTTGCGCGAGATCGGGGCCGTGGTTGTGCGGACGCCGCCGTACAGGGCGGACCAGCGTCACAATCGGGCGATCTACTCACGCGTGGTCATCGACAAACTCGTACGACACGCTGAAAAGCTATGAGCGGCATAATCCAGTTCACTGGACGTGAAGGCACGAGAGGTGCAATCGGTGCGATCACGGTCGCATGACGGGCTGGTCTGATTGTGCAGGCCATGCCGATTGCCGCAAAACCGCGGGTTCTGCTGGCGAGGTTCGGCTCGACTCGGGCGCATTAGCGGACGTCAGGCGAGTGGACGCAGGGCTTTACGCAGAGCGCCGACCGGGGCAGGCCGCGGATTGCTCCTGCAGAAGTCCCTGGTCGGGCGTGTGTCAAACCACTCAGAGATCAGGCGTTGAAACTGCGGATAACGTCGAGGATACGGTCGAGGTCGTTCTCGACAGCCTGCGGCGCGTTGGGGAACTGCACAGCTTGAATTCCGCGAGACGCGAGCTTGTCGGCGATCTGGCCGGGGCTTGACTGGTGGTAGCCAACCGTCGCGTCCGGGTCCTTGAGCTGGTGGCCGGTAAGGATGCAGACCACCCGGTCGCTGGGAGCGATGACGCCTTCCTCGCGGAGCAGCTTTGCTCCGGCGACGCTGGCGGCACTCGCTGGCTCACAGCCAAAGCCGCCGGCTCCGATCTGCGCCTTTGCATCGAGGATCGCGTCATCGGGTACTTCGCGAACGACGCCGTCGCAGGTATCGAGAGCCCGCAGGCACTTCTTCAGGTTGACCGGGCGGTTGATCTCGATTGCCGAGGCCAGGGTGTTGGCTCGATGGCCGGCGGCGTCCATCTCTGCGAAGTAGCCGTTGATCAGCTCGTCGTCGGTGCGGCCTTCGTTCCAGCGGAGCGACTGGTTGTTGTAGAGCTGTGAGAGCGTGTTGGCTCCAGCGGCGTTGATCACGGCGAGACGCGGCACGCGATCGATCAGGCCGAGCTGCTTGAGTTCGGCGAAGGCCTTGCCGAACGCGCTCGAGTTTCCGAGATTGCCGCCCGGAACGACGATCCAGTCCGGAACTTCCCAGGCCAGAGCTTCCAGCACGCGGAACATGATCGTCTTCTGACCTTCCAGCCGGAACGGGTTCACCCTGTTGCACAGGTAAATCTTCTCACGCTGGCAGACGTCGCGGACCTGCTTGAGGGCGTCGTCGAAGTCGCCCTGAATCTGCAGTGTGTGGGCACCGTAATCGAGTGCCTGCGACAGCTTGCCAAACGCGATCTTCCCGCTGCCGACGAACACGACGACTCGGAATAGCTGCGCCGCGCTGCTGTAGATCGCCAGCGAAGCACTGGTGTTTCCGGTCGAGGCACACGCGGCGAATTTCGCTCCAACCATCCGAGCGTGTGTGGAGGCGGCGGTCATGCCGTTGTCTTTGAAACTGCCCGAGGGATTGAGGCCTTCGTACTGCAGCAGCGCGTTTGCGCCGTTGAGCCCGATGTATTTCGAGACGGAATCGCTGGCTCGCAGGATCGTCTGGCCCTCGCCGATCGTGACGATCTGCTCGTCCGAGGCGAACGGGAGGAGCTGGCGAAATCGCCAGACGCCGCTGAAGTCGAGTGGGTTACGGCGGTTCGACCAGCGGGCTTCGAGTTCACTCAGCGAAGACGGTACCGGCAACCGGTCCCAGTCATATCCGATGTCGAGCAGGCTGCCGCACTCAGGACAGGCGACGAGTGTGTCGTCGACCGAGAAGGTCGAGCGGCAGTCTGGATTGATGCAGATCTGAAATGCGGAGTCAGTGGCGGCGGACATTGTCGTTTCGAATCCTGATGAGTCGCCTCGTCGCGAGGCTGCAGACGTTGAGTTGCGAGTGAGTCGGGTGAAGCAAAGCTTTAGAGACGCTGGTCTCCGTTGTTTGGTCGTTCGCCGTTGATCGGCGTGCCATTGCGAGCGCGGATTTCGGCAAGCTCTTTTTCGAGCACGCGGCGCTGGGTTTCCAGATCTGCCAGCTGATTCTTCGAGTGTGACTGGATGGCGGTCATGTCGCCGACCGCAAGGACAGCAATCCAGCAGACGAGGATCAGCATGACCATCCAGAAGAGCGTCGCTGCTGGCACGCCGAATCGCCAGATAAAGACGTCACCGAGTCCCAGTAGAAGTCCGACGATGGCAATCAGCGCGGACGTCTGCATCCGGCGGCGAAACCGGTTGGCGTAATGGAGTTGGTCGGGCGTGTCGGTTTCTGCCTCAAGTTGCTGCCGCTTCCAGCTACGCCAGTGAGCGATCATCATCCCAACGCCCAGAACGACGAGGCCGCTGCCAAAGATGACGGCGGGCCACCAGTTGTTCGCAGGCTGTTCGGCGGCAACGATCACGGAAACGAGTCTCGCGGGGGACTTCAAGAACAGTTTGTCTGGCCCGTCATTGCAGACGATTGGAACCAGCGGGCCGGAAAGCGACGCATCGTAGCGTTGCCCGTCACCAGGTTCAGTCACGGAAACGTGAGTTTCATGCCGACTTACGAACTCCTCGCGGCCTACTGCAGTGCCGACTACCGCGTCGAACTGCCGAATCGGAATTTCTCGATTCGTCTGGGGAATTTGAGCCCTGAAATCGATGATCTGCTGGCAGAAACCGGCAAGTCAACCTGGGCGATCATCACCGCTGAGAATCCTCGATCGCGTCAATTGTCGGAAAGCGAAAACGCCGAGCGTCGAGAACTGCTGCGGCAGAGAATGAGCGAAGGTGGCGACTGGCAAGTCTTTCCAGCCATCGCCGTCTGTCCTCGGTCCGAATGGCCGCCTGAGCATGGTCAGCTTGTTGTCGGAATCGCAGAGGATGAAGCGTTGTCGCTTGCTCGGACGTTCGGACAGTATGCGGTCGTCTGGGGGCGAAGTCGCGGTTGGGCCAGTTTGAGGCTGACCGAACCTGAGAACTGGCGAGTGACCCTCAATGCAGGGCTCGAAGCTGGTGAAGATCTCGTGCGGAAGGTCTGTGGCGACCTGATCGTTGCCCTGCAGAAATCGCTGTGAGGCTGGAAAGCTTCTCCTGAGACAGTTTGAATGGCGGCCTCTCGTTGACTCGTCCTCAAGGATCAGAAACAGGCCCGGTCATGCAGCATCTTTTGCAACGGCTCCGATTGATCACCGGAAAGCGGACTGCGAGCGTTGTCTGTCTGCTTCTCGCGGCGACTGCTCTGGAAGGGCTGTCGCGTTCCCAGGCGGCTGAGGGTCGCGTCGTGAAGGGGACGACGGTCGCGGTCACGATCGATCGTGGGCAGGACGTTGGGCAGTGCTTCGGTTCGCTGTTCGAAGCTCGCAGTGACGACGGGAAGCTGGTCATCGGAGCCGGGTTTCAGAATGCCTACAACACTCGATACCGAGCCGACCGGCACGCGGTGCAGTTCTTCATCCGGCCTGTCGATGGCGACCGGGAGCTGACTGTCGAAGAGCTGCCTCGACCAACGGACAACCTGACCGGGGCTTACCTGTTTGGGCGCGATGGCAGGGTGTATTCGACTTTTGGCGGCGTAAAGGTGTGGAGTTCTGACGCAAGGAACTGGCAGCCGGTGACGGAAGTCGGCGGCACGTCCGAAACCATGCGCGTCGGCAACGGGACTTTGACTTTCGGCGATAGCCGGGTCACCTGGAACGGCGAGACTGTGCTCGATCCGCCGGAGAAGGGCAGTTACCAGCTCTTTTTCTACGCGAACGGGCACCTGTGCTTTTACCACGTCAATCGAGGCGACGCTCCGTACCGCTTCTTCAACAACGAGGAAGACGGCTTTAGCCGGCTTTACGCCTGCCCGTGGATTCCGGGGCAGGGGAGTGTTGACCTCGAAAAGGCCGTCACGCTGCGGCTACCGGTTGTCGGCGAGACGACGTTTGCCTGGGGACAGCTCGGCGATCAGATCGTGACGGGCTCGAACATCGGCGGCTTCTACGTCTTCGAGAACGACCGTTGGACGATGCTGCTGGAGCCGAAACTCGACGTCAGTTACCAGCTGTATTCAACGCTGGCGTTCAACGACCGGCTGCTGATGGGGCAGTACCCGACCGGTCGGGTTTTCGAGTACGACGGCAAGACAATTCGCGACCAGCCCGGCTGGCCGCCGGTGCTCGACGGCGTTTCTGGTAGTGCTCGCGAGGCTCAGACGACGGCGATTTACGGGGGCGATCTGATGGTCGGCGTCTGGCCGTGGGGCGAAGTCTGGCGCTACAACCCGGACAGCCGCCGCTGGGCCTTCGCCCGCCGCATGTTTCCTCACCCGGAGCTGTCGTCGAAGATCGTGCATCCGTACGACGTCGAGAACCAGGCCAACGCGCCGCAGAACCAGTGGGGCCAGCGAGTCACCAGCCTGCTCCCCAGCGGCTCCGACCTGTTCATCTCAACGTCCGCCAAGGCGCCGTACGAGTGGGCTCCGCAGAAGTTCCCCTTCCTGCTGCCCGACAAGTGGCAGTCCTACGGCAAGGTCTACCGAGCCACCACCCACGGTAACCTCGCAGCCCCCACAAAATGGACCGACGGCCCAACGACGTTCGAGTTCTCCATCCGCGACCGCCAGATGACGATCTCCCAGGACGGCACCGTCCTGGCAACAACCGTGTTCACCGGCAGCCTCGCCAATGCAGCCCCGTCTCTCGGAGCGTTAAAGACCGTCAACTGGGGCACCGGCATCTACGGCCCAACTCGCAGCACCGCTCTGCGAGGCACTGTCACAACCTCGCAGCAAAGCAATTGAAGGACTCATCGCCGGAGCCGCCTTCGCGCGGAACGCGCGTCAGTGAGAGGGAACTCGTTCACTCCCGACGGGGGCTCGGTTCGTCACACGTGCACTGTCCGTTAGGCTGCGCGAATGAAGCTGGCAGAAAAGTGCGACGTGTCGCGTTGCGGCGACCGGGTCAATCTGCAGGCTACGACTTACAGGAACCTCGACATGCCGTTGAAGGAGTGTCTGTTGATGATCGGACTGCGGACTGTCGTTGTCCTGCTGCTTGTGCTGCCGGGCCTTGAGTCGGTCGCTGCGCCGCTTGTTCCTGGCTTCGAGCGATTCTCGCGGCACACGCAGGAAGCCGACGGTGGCGGTGTGCTGCTGACCGAGCTGAGCTGTACGGCGTGTCACGAGGCGGAGTCACCTGAGCTAGCAGCGAAGCGTGGGCCTGATCTCAGCGGGGCAGGGCGGGGGATCGATGCTGGTTGGATGCGACGGTTTCTGCTCGACCCGCAGTCGGGCAAACCGGGGACGACAATGCCCGGGCTTCTCGGAAGTTTGTCTGACGCTGAGCGGTCGCACGTGGCCGATGCGCTGGTCGCGTTCCTGGCGACGCAGCAGCGTGAGTTCCCCGAGTTAAAGTCGACGGCGAGCGCTCCCGTGGCTGTCGAATTCTGGAACAAGGGAGATGCTGGCCGTGGCCGGGAGCTGTACCACTCGGTGGGCTGCGTTGCCTGTCACGAACCCGATCCCGATTACGAAACGGGAGCTGCACCGCCGTCGTCGCTGGAAACGCTGCTGCAGCAACTCGACGAGGACGAACTGAAGCAGCTTGGCCTGACAGATGCCGCTCGACCGGTGCCGTCGGCTCCGCTCCCGGCTCTGTCAGAGAAGTATTCGCGCGAGGTTCTCGCGCACTTTCTGCTGAATCCGGCTTTGGCTCGGCCTGCCGGTCGGATGCCGAGTCTCAAGCTGAACCCGGCGGAAGCCGCCGACATTGTGGCGTGGCTGCTGCGAGAGCAATCGCGCGTTGCAGGTGCGGTTGCTGCGGACCAGTCGGCAAACCTTGTTGCTGGCGGAAAGCGTTTGTTTGTTGATCTGGGTTGCTCGAACTGCCATCGGGCGGAAGGCGTGACCGAAAAGAAGCCGGCGAAGCCGCTGGCGGAACTCAATGCGGACGCAGCATCCGGTTGTGTGCGACTGCCCGGAAAAGGCCTGCCGAGATACTCGCTCGACGAGGTCCAACAGGCGGCGTTGCAAGCGGTGCTCGATCGGGGCAGGGCAGGGAAGTCAGTGACAGAGCAGTATGGCGATGCCGTTTCGTTTCGGATGCGGCAGCTAAACTGTTTCGCCTGCCACGAACGAGATGGTCGCGGCGGCGTCGGGCCGAAACAACGAGCGTACTTCGAGGTCGAGGGGCTTGTTGATCTCGGCGACGAAGGACGTATTCCGCCGCCTCTGACTGGAGTTGGCCGGAAGCTCAAGGCGAGCTGGCTGAAGAAGGTCTTCGCCGGAACGGGCGACGTCCGGCCTCACATGCTCGCGAGGATGCCGGTCTTTCCTGATGAAGTTGTTGGATCGCTGTCTGCCGGGTTTGCTCGCGTAGATGAACTGAAGACTCGATCGGAAGGCGACGTGTTCGGCGACACGAAGTCGCTGGCGGTTGCTGGCCGGGAACTGCTGGATACCGGTTGCGTGCAGTGTCACCCGGTTCGTGGTGAGCGGCTTCCGGGGGTTGTCGGGATCGATCTCGAAGGCATGGCGGCGCGAGTAGAGCCGCAATGGTTCCACGACTTTCTGCGGAATCCGGCGGAGTTGAAGAATCGCACGCGGATGCCGACGTTCTTTCCAAACGGCAAGAGTGCCAACCAGACGCTGCTGGATGGCGACGTCGACCGGCAGATCGCGGCGATGTGGGCTTACATCAGAGACGCCGCCAATCAGCCGCTGCCGGAGAAGATCGAGAAAGGGAAGATTCACAACTTCGAACTGGTGCCGACAGACAGACCAATCGTGCTGCGAACGTTTCTCCGCGACGCGGGACCGCACGGCATCGCGGTTGGTTTTCCGCAGAAGCTGCATCTGGCGTTCGATGCCGAGCAGGTTCGGTTCGCCGGATTCTGGAAGGGTCGGTTCCTGGATGCTCACGGAACCTGGTTCGACCGATTCACTCCGCTGGCTGCTCCGTTGGGGACTGATGTCGTCGGCCTGCCTGTCGGCGTCCCGTTCGCGACAGTTGGTCCCGATGCCGCGTGGCCACTCATTGTTGGCGAGGATGCCGGGTATCAGTTCCGCGGATACCGGCTCGACACGTCTGGAACGCCCGAGTTTCTGTATCGATTTGATGGCGTATCGGTCTCTGATCGGAGCGCTCCGGCGGGTGAGTCAGAACTGGTGCGTCGGATCACGCTGCGGGCTGACGGAGAAGGATCGCAGTCAGCGCAACTCTGGTTTCGAGTTCTGACCGGCAAGTCACTGGAGCGTCAGTCGGCGACGTCGATGCGGAGCGACGCCGGTCTCACGGCGACGATACCAGCAGGTGCGGCTGAAGGCGGGACTCTGTTTGAGAGCGACGGCGGCTCGGCAACGGCGGGCATTCGCGAATGGCGAGTACCGATCAACCTGGCGAATGGTGATCCCTCATCGGAAACCGTGATTGAAGTGAGGTACGTCTGGTGAAGACTCGAACGACGAATCTCTACCGAGTTCTTTCGACTGCGACGGCAGCGTTATCGCTGACGTGTTCGGCGTTCGCGTCTGAGCCCCTTGCCACGGAGTCGGACTTTTACCGGATCGTGACGATCGCGACGTCGAAAGCTCCGACGGACTCGCGAGCGAAGATCTGGAAGCCGCCGCCGCAGGAACTGGCTCTCGAAGTCAGCGGACTCGCGGTGCTCGACGATCGTCGCGTCGCTGTCGCGATCCGCAAAGGCGAGGTCTGGTTTCTCGACGGCGTGTACGACGATCCGCCGAACGAGGTGACGTATCACCGCTTCGCGTCGGCGTTGCACGAACCGCTGGGTCTGCTGAAGAAGGGCGATTCGTTCTACACCGTGCAGCGGTCCGAGCTGACGCAGTTGCGGGACTCAGACGGCGACAACGTCGCCGACGAGTACCTGACCGTCGCGAAGGGCTGGGGTACGACCGGGAATTATCACGAGTACGCCTACGGGCCGAAACTTGACCGTGACGGCAACTTCTGGCTGACGCTCAACATCGGGATGGGGATGAAGGGAGCGCAAAGGGAGCGACTCGTGACTGATCCGGTGCTCGGATTCTCGCAGGCTCGCTGGCGAGGCTGGGGCATGAAGGTGACGCCTGCCGGGCAACTCGTCCCGGTCTGCGCCGGAATGCGTTCGCCGTGCGGACTTGGAGCGAATCGCGAAGGCGACATGTTCTACACCGACCAGCAGGGCAACTGGGTCGCGACGAACTCGCTGCACCACATGCGTGAGGGAGCCTTCTTTCATCACCCGGAAGCGCTGGCGTCGATGGCTCAGACCGGATCGCCCATCACGGGCATCAACGAAATTCCCAACGGTCTTCCGTTCCCCGAAGCGTTGAAGAAGCTGCCGCAGCTCAAGCCGCCCGCCGTCTGGTTTCCGTACAAGAAGGTCGGCCAGTCGGCGACGGACATCATGCTCGACTCCAGCGGCGGCAAGTTTGGGCCATTCGACGGCCAACTCTTCATCGGCGAGTTCACTCTCTCGTCAATCAATCGCGTGTTCCTGGAAAAAGTCGGCGGCGAGTATCAGGGAGCGTGCTTCCCGTTCCGCGAAGGTTTCGCGTCAGCGGTTATCCGCATGGAGCAGGGGATCGACGGCAGCGTCTTCGTCGGCCTGAGCAATCGCGGCTGGAGCAGCCTCGGTACTGCGTCGTACGGCCTGCAGCGGCTCATCTGGACGGGCAAGACGCCGTTCGAGATCCAGGAAATGAGGGCTCAACCCGACGGCTTCGAGCTGCTGTTCACGAAGCCCGTTGACGGGAAGACCGCCGGCAATCCCGCCTCGTACGAAATGAGCAGCCATACCTACACGTACCATTCGACGTACGGCAGCGACGAAATCCTCAAGCAGCAGCCAACGATTACCGCAGCGACTGTTTCCAATGACGGTCGCCGAGTCCACCTGCAGATCGACGGCCTGCGGGAACTCTTCGTCCACGAACTGACCGCTGCCGGTGTCCGCAGCCACGACGGTGAGCCTCTCCTGCACACGTCCGCGTACTACACGCTGAATCGGATTCCGCACTGATCTGCAGTTGGTGATGTTTGACCTGCCGTTTCCCGCATTTGCGAGTCACCGACT
>JAPOLP010000107.1 GCA_029977045.1 Planctomycetota bacterium | reverse complement strand
TGAAGCAGGCCGCCGCTTCTCCTGACGTCGGCGTCGGCTCCTTCTCCCGCAGCAGGTAACGGAGCCACCCCTTGAGATCGAACTGCTCAGCCTCGCGGAACAGCACGTCCTCGCTCTTGAACTGCTCGACCGCCCACCACAGAGCAATCAGGCTGTAACCGATGCTCGACATCAGGACCGGGAGAGCAAACACAAGGATGCTGGCATCCCCCGGATTGAGCAGCAGCGATTTGAGCAGCAACGTCGGCCCGACGATTGGCATCGCACAGTAGAACAGGGAAGCACCGCCTTCAGCAGTCAGTTCGACCGTCGGCGACATCGAGAACATAGTCATCCCGATCGTGACCATGAACAGCGGCATCAGATAGTGCTGCCCTTCCTTGTTGCTCCGCGCGAACGTCGCCAGCGCCAGACTGATCGCACTGAAGAACGCCGCCAGCGGAATCAGCAGAACGATCATCCAGAAGATCGCCATCGGCGTCGGCAAAGCAACATCGGACATCACCGACGCCCCTGAAGCCGCACCGGACGCCGCCGAGACGATGTACTGACCGGTGAATCCCATGCTGATCAGGTTGAGCAGCGTCGTCGTCAGACTGAAAAGCATCACCGTCAGGAACTTACCAACGACAATCTCCGAGCGAGTCGCCGGGCAGATCAGCAGAGTTTCCATCGTGCCGCGTTCCTTCTCGCCAGCCGCGACATCAACTGCCGGGTAGAATGCACCCGTCAGCGCCATGATGACCAGCAGAGCCGGAAACACGCGGCTCCAGACGCTGGCGGCGATCTCGTCCTTGCTGGCGACGTCGAGGCCGACCAGATCAACGGGATCCGGCACGGTTTGCGGCAGGCCAGCCTGTTCGAGACGGTCGGCCAGCAACTGCCGCTCCCACTTCGTAATTGCTTCCAGCGTTCGTCGGTAGGCGATCTCTGACTTGTCGTCGGCGCGGTTGCGGATGACGATCGGTCGGAGCAGCGGTAACTCCTGCAAAGCCTGCCGCTCCGCGTCGCCACCGCTGAGCAGTCGGTTGATCTCGCGAACGTTCTCACCGAAGCCGTTCGGGATCAGGACGAGAACCTGCATTTTGCTGCCGGTGAATTCAGCCGCGATCACCTTCGTCAGCTTTTCAAACTGCACTTCGAGCGCCGCGATCTCTGACGGGACAGCGGTCGGTTCGCCCTCATCGGCAAACTTCTGCTGTAACGCCGCTGCTTCAACCGAAGGCAGTTCGTCGGCGAGTTCTCGCTTCCAGGGAGCCAGTTGC
Source organism: Planctomycetota bacterium (assembly GCA_029977045.1). Lineage (GTDB taxonomy): Bacteria > Planctomycetota > Planctomycetia > Planctomycetales > Planctomycetaceae > JAPOLP01. The sequence continues at coordinate 9,796 of JAPOLP010000107.1, read as the reverse complement.
GGAACCAATCCGTTGCGTTGTTCCACGTAGTTCTTGAGACGCTCCGCTGTATCCAGCAGCTCGGTTCGCGCGTCTTTGCTGAGTCCGGACGTGACGCCCTGATCTCCCTCAAGGTCAGTCAGAACGTTGAGCTTCGTCGCGACGTCCGGATCGCGGAACCAGCGAGCGTCAAACCGGCCGTCGGCCAGAAGCGTTGGCTCGGGCAACTGGTCAGCTCCCAGCACAACAACCTGACGGGCCTCTTCCTTGACGAGCATCGTCATCTGCAGCATCCCGACACCCAGGCCGGGATACAGCAGCAGCGGCAGAATCAGCACCATGAACAACGTCCGCCGATCGCGAAGCTGATCACGCACTTCGCGAAGCAGAATCAGGCAGACGTTTCTCCAGGTGACATCCATCGGGAGTTGAGAGTCCAGTGTTGAGAGTTGAGAGTCCAGAATCCAAAGTGGCGACCAGACATCGGGAGCGGCCAGTCGCTAACCGCTGACAGCTAGCTGCTCGCTTGCCTGCTGCTCGCGTTGATCGATCAGGGAGAAGAACAGTTCCTCGATCGAATCCTGACCGTGTCGTTCGCAGAGTTCGTCCCGCCTGCCGATGTCCAGAATTTCGCCGCGATAGATCACCGCGACACGGTCACACAGGCGTTCGACCTCGGTCATGATGTGCGTGGAGAAGATGATCGACTTGCCGGCATCACGAAGCTGGGCCACAGCGTCGAGGACGTTTCTCGCGACGAGGACGTCGAGTCCGGAGGTCGGTTCGTCGAAGATCAGCACTGGCGGATCGTGAATGATCGTGCGGGCGATCGAGACTTTCTGTTTCATCCCGGTCGACATCTTCGAGCCAAGCATCTCACGGAAGTCGTGCATACGCAGCGTCGTGAAGACTTCATCCATGCGTGCGTCGAGCTTCTCGCCATCGAGCCCGTACAGCCGCCCGAAGTATTCGACCATCTCCCATGCCGACATGCGGTCGTAAATGCCGGTGTTGTTCGACATGAAACCGATCCGCGAACGAACTTCCTGGGCGTGTGTGACGACGTCGTAACCCGCCAGAATTGCTCGCCCGCCAGTCGGTCGCAGGACCGTGCTCAGGATTCTCAGGCACGTTGTTTTGCCGGCGCCGTTGGGGCCGAGCAGTCCGAATACCTCGCCAGGCCGCACCTCAAAGCTCACGCCGCCGAGCGCGGTAACGGTCCCGCGTTTGGAATCGTGAAACTGCTTTGTGAGGTTTTCGACTTCGATCATCGCCGCGCTCGATTGTCACGAGGTGCGGGGGCTACCGACTCAAAACGAGCGCAGTCTCCCCGTCGGGAAGTGATCCGCTGGCGAATCTAACGCGGGATCGAGCGGCTGTGGACGACCGAATTGCCTTCACCGGCGAGTTGGCTCAGTTCAGCACGGGGAGCGCCATCTGACGCGCAGGGCTCGGAGCTTCTCCCTGCTCGGCCTGGTCCACCTGATCGACGTATTCGTAAAAAACGTTTCTTTGTCGCGGGATGTAACCGGCCTCGCGGATGCACCGCCGCAGCGTATCAACCGACAGATGATGCACCGTTCCGGCCTGCGAGACGACGTTCTCTTCGATCATCAGGCTGCCCATGTCGTTGGCCCCGAAGAACAGGCCCATCTGGCCGATCTTCTCGCCCTGCGTCACCCATGAGGACTGAATGTTGGGCACATTGTCGAGGTACAGCCGGCTGACAGCCTGCGTCTTCAGATACTCGAACGCCCCGACGGAACGCAGCTTCGACATATCGACGCCGTCTTTTCGCGGCCCGTTGTACCACGGAGCCTCGTGCGGCGGCTGATGCGTCCAGCAGATAAACGCGGTGAAGCCAGCCGTTTCGTCCTGCAGATCCCGCAGCCGGTCCATGTGCTCGATGCGGTCTTCGAGCGTTTCGACGTGCCCGAACATCATCGTGCAGGACGACCGACCGCCGAGCTGATGCCAGACTCGCATGACGTTCAGCCACTCTTCGGTCAGAGCTTTGCCGCGAGTGATCTGCTGGCGGACTCGGTCAACGAGAATCTCGCCGCCGCCGCCCGGCACGCTGCCCAGGCCGGCGTCTTTCAGCCGCTGCAGCACGGTTTCGAGCGGCAGCTTGCTGATCTTGTGGAAGTGGTGCAGCTCGGGCGGGCTGAAACCGTGCACGTTGACCTGCGGGAACTCGGCCTTCAGGCCGCGAAGCATCTCCTCGTACCACTCAAGCGGCAGCTTCGGATGCAGGCCGCCCTGCAGCAGAATTTGCTCGCCGCCCATCTCGACGGTTTCTCGCACCTTGTCGTGCAGAGCTTCTTTCGAGAGCACGTAGACGTCGTCGTGCCCGACCGGTCGGTAAAACGCGCAGAAGTCGCAGATCGCGGCACAGGCGTTTGTGTAGTTGATGTTCCGGTCGATGTTGTAAGTGCGGTACGGCTCGGGATGCAGCCGCCGCGCGATCGTGTCCGCCGCCTGCCCGATCGCGATCAGGTCGTGCGACTGCAGCAGCGCAAGCCCGTCCTCGGACGTAAGACGCTCGCCATCGACCGCCTTCTTCAGAATGTCAGAAATCGCGGAAGACAAGTTCCACTCCCTCCGGAGCCAGTCCCGTCTGGACGGCCAGATGCTGGAAGAGTCTCAAACCACTGCGTTCCGCTGAACGCAGCCGGAAAAACAGATTGTCGCGCAAGTAGGCCTCGGCCGTTTCCGCCTGCAGCCCCAGATGCGGAGCTTCGCGCTCGGCGATCTGGTGCAGCCGTTCGACGCCGCGATCACGAGCCTCACACAGCCGCCGCGCGACGGTTTCGTCAGCGGCACCCTCACGGGCGACCCACATCGCAAAGACAAACGGTAGACCGGTCCACCGCAGCCATTCGTCGCCGAGATCCCAGACCGTGTGAAACTGCTCGTCTGGCGCATGCATCGCGCGGTCGCCGATCAGCAGAAACGCATCGACATCGTCGTCAGCAGTCGTCTGGTCGATCGGCAGAGGCACGCGTTCCGGTGCGACGCCAAAGCGTTCGAGCAGCATGATGCGGGCGAGTGCCGCGCTGGTCCGCGAGCCCTCGTCGAGAGCCAGTCGTCGCACCGCTCCGGGATGCTTGCGGAAATACAGCTTGACGCTGAGCACCGGCCCGTGCGTCGCGACGCAGGCATCCGAAATGACTTGGTAACCGGGTTCGTAAAAGCACTCGACCGACGGAATCAGTCCGACATCGAGCCGCCCCGCCGCCAGTTCGTCCGCCAGCCGGCTCGGATAATCAAGCTGAATGTCGGCGTCCGGCAGCAGCTCGCCGAGGTCCTCGACAAGCGGCTTCGAGTTGAGATAGCTCACAGCACCAATGCGAACGGCACTGCTCACAGCAGCATCGGGTGATGCGTTCTGCACAGTCGACGTCCCTGTCTCGCCCGCGCGGACGGACCGGCGCGTCGAATCGAGCAACAGTGAATCCGCGGGAGGCACCATAACGGTTGAAGTCAGCCAGAGTTGTCCGGTCATGAGGATTTCTCCCGTCCGAACGCCGCCAGTTCCGGCACGTCGATCGAGTCGGGAGCGGCGGCGATTATAGGACTGTGCTGCAGAGTCGCAATCAGCCGGACAAACGGCGGCAAACACTCGCTTCTGCGTTCGACGGTCGCCGACGCAGTAGACTTGCCCTCAACCCCCGGCCAGGATTCGCGGCCCGTCGTGATCAAGAGAACCGCCGACGACGAACGACTTTAACAGACTTCACCGGTCGGAATTCGTAACCGAGACAATCACTCGAAATGGAAGCATCACATGTCCGCCTACCCCGATGACGCCGATGGAGCCGTGCTGGCACAACTGGAGGAAGCTGGCATCGACATGTCACAGCCGCTCGCGATTGAGTTCGTCGTCGCCGTTCCGGACGAGGATGCAGCAATCGCAACGCACAAGGCCCTGATCGACGCTGGCTACGATGCGAACATCGAATTCGACGAAGGTGAAGCCGACGAAAACGGAGACATCGATCCGAACGACGAGGAATTCGGCCCCTGCTGGACGATCTATGTCAACGTTCTCATGGTCCCCGACTACGACGAAATCATCCGCGTTCAGGACGACTTTGACCGTCTGGCTGGCCCCTCGGAAGGTTACTCGGACGGCTGGGGCGTCGTGCTCGATGAGGAACCCGGGGAATAACCGCCTCATTGCAGTCTGCTCGGCGGCATCCCCACTTTGTCAACGAATCGACCCGCGATCTAACACTCTGAAACTGACAACTTCACATGGCTGACTCTCCACTGAAACTTGCAATCCTGGGCCTCGGGACAGTCGCTTCCGGTGTTGTTCGCATTCTGACTGCCGATAACGAACCCGTTTCCCGCCGAGCAGGCCGCTCGTTTGAGATTCGACACGTTGCGGTGCGAGACCCCTCGAAGCCGCGCGACGTTTCGCTGCCGGACGGCGTACTCACAGAAGACTGGCAGGCGGCGGTCAGCGATCCTGAAGTCGATGTCGTCCTCGAACTGATGGGCGGCACGACGACCGCTCGCGAGGCCGTGCTGGCCGCGATCGCTGCCGGCAAGCACGTTGTTACTGCGAATAAAGCACTGCTGGCCGAGTATGGCGACGAGGTCTTCTCCGCCGCTCGCGAGAAAGGCGTCTGCGTCGCGTTTGAAGCCGCCGTTGCTGGCGGCATCCCGATCATCGCGACTGTCGGACGACAACTGACGGGCAACCGGATTCGGTCAATCGCCGCAATTCTCAACGGAACCAGCAACTTCATTCTCAGCGAGATGGCCGGCAAACACCGCTCGTACAACGACGTGCTCGCCGAAGCGCAGGCACTCGGATACGCCGAAGCCGATCCGGCGATGGACGTTGACGGAACCGATGCCGCGCAGAAGCTCGTTCTGCTGACACAGCTGGCTCTCGGCAAGCGAGTCGATCTGTCGCAGTTTGTCCGGCAGGGCATCGACACGCTGGAGCTGTCCGACATGCTGTATGCCGAGGAACTCGGTTATCGCATCAAGCTGCTGGCCGTCACGCGGGTCGTAAACTGCCAGCTTGAGATGCACGTTCAGCCGACGCTGCTGCGAGCCGACCGCGCGATCGCTCAAACCGACGGAGCCCTCAACATCGTCGAACTCGAAGGCGACGCCGTCGGGCGGCTTGTCCTGTCCGGAGCCGGAGCGGGCCAGATGCCGACCGCGTCCGCTGTCGTCGCGGACCTTGTCGACGTCGCGATCGGTCGTGCACAGCAGACATTCCCGCTGCTCGATCTCTGGCAGCAGGATTCCGAGCTGACTGTGATGCCGCCGGAAAAGATCGAACTTCGCTATTACCTGCGGTTCAAGGTCGCCGACCGCCCGCACGTCATCGCGGACATCGCCGACATTCTGGGGCGGCACGAAATCAGCCTCGCGTCGATTATTCAGCATGAAGCTCCGGAAGTCGACGAGACGGATTCGGGCGACGTGATCGTTCCACTCGTCATCATGACGCACCGCACGACCGATGCGCGAGTAAGAGCCGCCATGGAAGAACTCGAACGCCTGCCAACGGTCACCGCCAGAATCATGCGGATGCCCGTGGCCGACTGACCAGGCCGGTCGCCAGAGCAGAAAATGGTCGCGTGTTCCGACTGCGAGCGACCTCATCGGCGTTCCCGATTCGCAATTGTTAATTCCGGCGTCCTGCGATTGACGATCCGGCCTGCCGAGGGTGCAATTCGCCCGTCGCAACGCGGTCGCTGACGAGTCATGCTGGCCGCGTCGGAGAGCGGGGTGGAATCCCGCTTTGATCTCAGGAGGTTTGCCGGCTCAACGGAGTTGACTCGGCGTCCGCGACCGAAGAGGTCCGCAGGAAGATGTCTCAGCAGACCGCGCCCCCGCACTTTCGCACGTCAACGACCCCAGACTTCAGCAAGCGGGAACTTGTCGACCGCGAAACCTTTCTCTCCCTGCTCGTCGCCCGCCGCCCACTGCGCCGCTGCGACGATTCCGACGCCGGCCTCCGAGGCCTGCTTGATCAGGACAGCGGTCACTGGTACGTGATCAACCAGGCGGTGATCGAGAACTGATTCACCGCGGTTGGAAACGCCGCGAAGTTCCTCGTTCCAACGCTCTGCGTGGGAACGCCCACCCGGACGCTCCGCGTCCCGAATCGCTGTGGAACGGCGGCAGAACGTTTCCACGGAGACCGTGGAAACGAGTCCGTGTCCGCTCTGGCATCGGTGAATCACTTGCCTGCGGCAGCTTCCGTCGGCTCTTCCGACTTCCGAGCCAGGTACAGGTAGTCGAGGCCGAACATGTACCCCTTGACGGCGTTCGGGTTCGCTCCAGTGATCTGCACGCCGAAGCTGTGGTTGCCCGTGCTCAGCTCGTGAGTACCCAGCGACACGACGCCCGTCGTAATCACGTCCGGCGAATTGAACAGGTCGATCGGTTTGCCGAGCGGCGTGTCGTCGATCGACAACTGCACGATTCCGTAATCGCGCGCCTTCGTCATCACGGCGAAGATCTCGTACCGCCCTTCGGTTTTGACTGGCACTTCGAAGACGAGCTGTCCGCCGGGTTTGCCTCCGGTCCACCAGACTTGAGCGTCGCTCCAGCGGTCAGCACCGAAGTTGCTCATGCCCTGGACCGAAGTGTTGCCGGCGGTCTTCGACAGAATCTTCAGTGACTCGCCTTCCAGCGCGCCGGCGACGCGTCCGGTCTTCTCGTCATAAACCGGGCCGGCTCCCGGCAGCGGCACCTGGGACGGGCTCGCCAGGTAGGCGATCAGGTCGCGAGCTTCCTCGAGCTTCATCTGCTGAAGCTGGCCGTCGGGCATCATTGACGTCGTCGTCAAAGCCCGCTCGTCGATGTCCGACTTGTCGACAACGACGACTTCATTAACCGTCTGCAGCACGACGGCCGATTCGTTCTCTTCCTTGATCAGCCCCGAGACAACCCGCCCACCGTTCGTGATCACGGTCGTCATCTGGTAGTCGCGTCCGACGACGGCACTGGGATCAAGAATGTTCGTCAGGATGTAATCGATATTCGCGCGGTTCGAGCCCGTGATGTCCGGCCCGATCTGACCGCCTTCGCCAAACAGCCGATGGCACTTCGCGCAGGTCTTCGCAAACACTTCGCGACCATGCGGCAGGTCCGACTTACTGAGTGCCTCCGGCGTCAGCTTGCCTTTGAACTCGGCAATCAGCTTCTGTTTCTCTTCCGGAGTCGAGCGGATGTTGCCCCAGACTTCGTTGAGCTTCTCGATCAGCCGGTCATCCTTAAGGCGCCGCATCTGGCCGACAGTGAACGCCGACAGGTCCGTTCGCTGAACCGCTTTCGCTTCGATCGCCGAGAGCAACTCGAGTGCGTACTCGGTCCGTGACGCGAGCGTTGCAACGGCGTCAGCTCGTTCTTCAGCCGCCAGCTTTGCGTAGCGGGACAGAATCTCTTTCGCCGTCTTCGGATGCGAATACCGCGCAAGTCCGCGAATGGCCGATCCACGAATCGCCGCCTCGTCCAGCAGCTTGTGCAGCAGTGGCGGCAGTTCCTCATCGTTACCGCTGAGCAGTGCGTCAAGAGCCTGCAGCCGTGACTGAGCGTCGAGCTTCGCGTCGGCCACCAGCTCGCGCAGCGCCGGGAAGATCGACTTGTCGCCGAACTTGACCGTGATGAACTGCACCTTAGAGCGGATGTCTTCTTCCGCACTTTTCGCCAGCTTCGCGTACACGTCCGGCCACGACTTCGGCATCTCCAGCTTGCCACGAGTTCGGACGATGCTGGTGATCTCGTCGAGAATCAACCGCTGAGCGTCGACATTGTCAGTTCGGCCCAGCGAAACCAGCAGCGTCTTCAGGCCTTCCGAATCGGCAGCCGCCCGGCGATAAACAAAGCGCGACACGATCGGGAGCTTCGACGCTGACGCCAGGGCCAGAGCCCGCTCCGGATTGTGCGGCACGAGCGGCTCGACACCGTACCAGATCAGCAGCGGCAGGTTGTGATCCTCTGCGTCTTCGACATGAGCAACCAGCGCTTCGGCGATCGGCCAGCGCTGTTCAAGCGGCAGTCGCTGCATCGCTGACGCCAGGTACAGCCGCACGACCGGCGAAGGATCGCTGACCGCCAGCTCGTTCAGCCGGTTAGCAACCTCTTCCGACACCGCACCGTCTTCCAGTTCGAGCTGAATCGCCCACGCTCGCAGGTACTCTGCATCGCGACCTGTTTCGCTCAGCAGCTTCAGCGTCGTTTATGCATCAACTCCACTGGTCGCGTGCAGTGCCCAGAGACCTCGCAGTCGCTGCGGAACGTCGCGATCCGACAACGCGATCGCTCGCAGCTTGTCGGCAACCTTGGCTTCGCCGCGGTCCATGAGCAGTCGCCGGCCCATGCGGACGTACCAGTCGTTTTCGTGCAACTGCAGATCGACGAGTTCGTCGTCCGAAGCCGCAGCCAGGTCGACTCGCTTTGGCTGCTGATCGCCGAACGTCACTCGATAGATGCGACCGTTCGTGCGGTCCCAGATTTCCGGCTGATGGCGGTGGCAGGCGTTCTTGTCGTACCAGTCGATGACGTACACGCTGCCGTCGGGGCCGTACTTCAGGTTGATACCGCGGAACCAGCGATCGTTGGCGAACAGGAAATCGCGACCGTGCGTCCCGACGAAGCCCGAGCCTTTCCGGACGAGCACGTCGTTGTTGATCCGGTTGCCGTGGATATTCGCCATGAACAGCGAGTTGCGGTACCGCGTCGGCCAGTTATCGCCGAGGTAGATCATCGCTCCGCAGTGAGCGTGCCCGCCACCAGCCGCGTGCGTGTCGTTATGAGCAACGGCTTCGTTGCGGCCCCACCAGGCATGATCGCGAATGCTGCCGGCATAGTGAGCGTGATCGGCGATCGTCTTGATGTCGTCGTACGTGTGCTGGTTGAAGTGTTGCCCGCCCTGCCGGTGATAACGAGCCCCCTGAATCATGTGGAACAGGTGCGGAATCACGCAGGCCGTGATGAAGGTCTGCCCGTGATCATTGAAGTCGACGCCCCAGGGATTGCTCGACCCGTGCGCGAAGACCTCGAACTCGTGCCGCAGCGGGTGGTAACGCCACACGCCCGCGTTGAGCCCCTGCCGCTGATCGTCCGGAGTCCCCGGCTTGCCAACCTTTGAGTGAGTAAACACGCCGTGGCACCCATACATCCAGCCGTCCGGCCCCCAGATAAACGCATTGAGCGTCTCGTGCGTGTCGTGCCAGCCGAAACCGTCCAGCAGCACGGTCGCTCCCGGCGGCACGTCCTTCGGAAACTGCAGTTGAGTAGAGGATGAGAGGAGTGGAGCAGGTGAGGAAGCGTCAATGCTGGATTTCTCCCCCACTCCTCTACTCCTCTGCTGCTCACCTCGATCGGGCACGTCGTCGCCGTCTCGGTCCGGGATAAACATCAGATAGGGAGCCGCTCCGACCCAGACGCCGCCGAACCCGACTTCCAGTCCGCTGACCAGGTTCAGGCCTTCGATAAAGACCTTGCGTGACTCGAACGAGCCGTTCAGGTCCTTGTCTTCGAGAATGATGATCCGGTCCTTGCCTTCGCCTTCCGGAGCACGCTGCGGGTACGTGTGAGCTTCCGCGACCCACAACCGACCGCGATGGTCGATCGCGAACGCGACCGGCTGATGCACAAGCGGCTCACCGGCGGCGAGCTGCACCTTGAAGCCGTCCGGAACGGTGATCGCCTTCGCGGCGTCTTCCGGCTGCAGGCCTTCGTTCTGCGGGAGATCGTCGGACGCCGCACGAGCCGCCTGGTCGAGCCGCATCGGCTGGGCTCGTTTCCATTCAAGCTCCGAAACCGTCCGCCGCTTCTG
>JAPOLP010000957.1 GCA_029977045.1 Planctomycetota bacterium | reverse complement strand
TGAACGCCTCGAATCTCTGAGTGCAGTGAAGTTTATTTCCGTGTCGCAGCCGACAGATAACACACCTTCCGGGTTTATGCATCGACGAATGTTGGCGAGCATGGCGGCCTTTTACACGGAGCAGCAGTCTTTAGATGTAAAAGAGGGCCTTAAGCGTCGTGCAGAAAGTGGCTTGTTTGTCGGCAGGGCACCATTTGGATACCGCAACCTCCGCAAAAACAAGCGTGGCCAGATAGAGGTACATCCGTAAGCGTCCGGCCTACCCATAGTTGACAACGGGTCTACCGTTGAAGGTTTTCTCAGCCCTTCAACGAGGAGACCGAGCATGCCGCGCAGTCACAAGCGAGATGAGTGGGAGCGTCGACTTGGGCGGTACCGGCAGTCGGCCTGTACGGTGGCAGAGTTCTGCCAGCAGGAAGACGTGTCCGTGGCGTCGTTCTATTACTGGAAGCGGCAGTGCGATGCCGTCAGCCTTGACCGAGCCGCTCCCGCCTTCATCCCGGTTCGGCTGGAATCTCCCTGTTCGGGAGAGATTCGGATTGAGCTGCCCGACGGTCTGAAGATGTTTCTGCCTGCTGACAGCGATCTCGAATTGCTGCAGACCTGTTTGACAGCGGCGCGAGTCACTGCAGGAGACTCGCCGCCGTGCTGAACCTGCCCACGACGACGCGAATCTTTGTGTACACGCAACCCACCGACATGCGGAAGAGCTTTGAGGGACTGTCGGGAATCATCGAGCAGGTCTTCGACGCCCAGCTGCTCTCGGGTGATGTGTTCGTGTTCGTCAATCGACGTCGTGACCGCCTGAAGGCGATGGCCTGGGACGGAGACGGCTTCTGGATCTGGTACAAGCGACTGGAAGCCGGAACGTTTCAGCTGCCCAGCGCCTCGTCGGTGGCTGTGGAACTGGATGCAGCTGAGTTATCCATGATTCTGGGCGGCATCGACCTGAGTAGTGTGCGACGGCGCAAGCGGTACCGTATCGCCGTGCCACGTTTGCCGCGAAAAACTGAGAAATCGAGCCGTGTTTGACTTGCGCATTTTCGACCAGCCAGTACAACGGTGGACATGTCGCACTCCCCCGAACTTCCCAGCGATCTGGCCGCCTGCCAGGCTCTGATCCGCCAACAGCAGCAGGAGTTGGCGGAGTCACGTCAGCAGCTGGGTGAGTCACGGAAGCAACTGACTCAATCACAACAGGAGCTCAGTGAGTCGCAGCGTGTGCTGGAAGGGATGGCTGAGGCTTATACTCAGCTGCAGCAGGCACATCACGAACTGCAGGAGGAACTGAAGCGTCGCCTGCGCTGGATCTTCGGCCGACGCCGCGAGCGGGTGCGAGACACACCCGGTCAATTGCTGCTGTTCGAGCTCGACGAGGAACCGGCAGCTGACGATCAGGCTGCGGCTGAGCCGACAGAGCCCCCCGAACCTCCACCGTCTGCTCGTCAGAAGTCCCGCCGACGTCGGAAGGCGGATTACAGTCGGCTGCCAACCCGCCGCATCGAACACACGCTGACTGCCACAGAACGACAGTGCCCAGGCTGCCAGCGTGAGATGGAGCAGATCGGGACCGACGAATCGATGGTCTTAAACTATCAGCCGTCCGTCCTGGAACGCGTGATCCATGTACGTCCCAAGTGTGCCTGTCGCCACTGCCAGCAAGGTGTCGTGACGGCCGCCGGTCCGCAACGCGTGATCCATCGCTCGATTGCCGGCCCTGAACTCATCGCGCAGCTGCTGGTCTCAAAGTACAGCGATCATCTGCCACTGTACCGGTTGGAAGACATCTTCGCCCGCCACGGAGTGCACCTGGCGCGCAGCACCCTCTGCGACTGGGTGCGGGGTGGAGCGGAACTGCTGCGACCGTTTGCCGAGTTTCTCAAGTCGCGCGTCCTGAAGTCTCCACTGCTGTGGACCGATGACACGCCGGTCCGTGTGCAGGATCGCACTGTGCATGGTGGGACTCGGCAAGGCCGGTTCTGGGCCTACCTGGGTGACCAGGATTTTCCTTACACGGTGTACGACTACACGGAAGATCGCTCGCGGGAAGGCCCGGCCGACTTCCTGAAGGACTATCAAGGCTACGTGCACGCGGATGCCTATGGCGGCTACGACGGCATCTACCTGAAATCCTCAGGCCGCGTGATCGAGGTGGCCTGTTGGGCCCATGCGCGGCGGAAATTCTTTGATGCCCGCGGGGCTCAGCCGCGTGAAGCCCTCGAGTTTCTGGAGTGGATTCGGCAACTGTATGACTTGGAAGACCAGGCTCACGAGTGGTCGACCGAACGGCGTCAGGAGCTGCGCGCCCGTGAAGCTAATCCGGTCCTGGACCGGATTGAACGCCGCCTTCACGAACTGCATCTGCTGACGCTGCCCAAATCGACCTTGGGCAAAGCGGTGACGTATGCCCGCAATCAGTGGGAGGCCTTAAGGCGTTACACAACCGATGGTCGGCTGACAATCGATAACAATGTCAGCGAGCGAACGCTCCGTCAGCAGGCCTTGGGACGAAAGAATTGGCTGTTCTTGGGCAATGACGCAGCTGGTGAGCGAGCGGCCGTGCTGTACACGGTGATGGCCACCGCCAAGCGTCATCGCATCGAGCCCTGGGCCTACGTCACCGACCTGCTGTTGCAGCTGACCGATGCGTCGCCCGAGCTGGAGCCATTACTCCCAGAACGCTGGCTGGCCGAGCACCCCGACGCTTTGCTGACCCACCGCCTGGAAGAATCCAGGAACCGACAGTCTCGCCAAAAGGCTCGAAGGTCCCGACGACGCAAACGCTGACTCAGGTATGGCTACGCCGGACGCTTACGATTAAGTAACCTGTTCGTCAGGCGAGGCACGCCGAACTACATTCGCTCAGATAATGGTCCGGAGTTTACTGCGGAGCGTGTCCGGGAGTGGTTGG
>JAPOLP010000006.1 GCA_029977045.1 Planctomycetota bacterium | reverse complement strand
TCCTCGTAGCCCCAGAAGCCGGCGGGAACCGGCCCATCGAGCCAGATCGCCTCGGCACGGGTCACTTTGCGTGACAGCGGATTGGCCAAATCGATCTTCTTCCGCCGCGCCGCTTTCTTTCGAGCTGTCTTCTTCGCCATGATTCGCCCTCGTGACGTTGCTGGCCAACGATTGACTCGAATCCTGCGAATCGCGGTCGAGTTGTTCGTTCGTGCGGGATCATACGCCCGTCCGGAAACAGGCAGCAACCAGCGGGCTTTGCCACAGATTCTTAACGTCGACGATCCGACACTGACGTGAACCATGACTGACCGCGACCCTGCATCGGACGATGCGACGTCAACTGACGAAGTCTCGCTGCACGACGAGTCACTCTGTGCTCGCGGCGGGTGGTTTGACGAGTTCACCACGCCGCCGAGCAATCCGCCGCTGTATCAGACGACGGCGTTCGATCTGCACGGCGTCGAGCATCTTGAAGCGGTGACTTCGGGAGCCGAGCACGGATACATCTACACGCGCGATGGTAACCCGAATCACGCGGCCTTCGCGGCTGATGTCGCGGCTCTCGAACACGCCGAGGCCGGAGCAGTCTGTGCTTCAGGCATGGGAGCGGTCTCGGCAATCTTTCTCAGCCATCTTAAAACCGCTGACCACGTCGTCGCGGGACGGATTCTGTACGGTCGGACGTCGCAGCAGCTTGGTGAGCTGCAGAAACGCTTCGGCATCGAGGTCACGTTCTGCGATGCAAACTCCCCGGAAACGCTTGGTGCAGCAGTTCGGGACAACACGAAGCTGTGTCTGGTCGAGAGTGTCTCGAACCCGTTGATGGAAGTCGTCGACCTGCCTGCCGTGATCGCGGCGGTGGGCGAGGTGCCGGTCGTTGTTGACAACACGTTCGCAACGCCGTGTCTGTTCCGGCCGATCGACCACGGCGCCGCGATGGTCTTTCACAGTGCCTCGAAGTATCTCAACGGGCACGGCGACGTGATGCTGGGCGTTGTTGCCGGAAACAGCCACGCGATCACGAAAGTGCGACGCATCACGAGCCTGTTCGGGCTCAACGCGAACCCGTTTGAATGCTGGCTGGCTTCGCGCGGCCTGCGAACATTGCCGTTGCGGGTTCGGCAGGCCTCTCAGAACGCGCTGGCCGTTGCGAAGTTTCTCGAAGGCCACGCCGCCGTCAGCCGGGTCTACTATCCGGGGCTGAGCAGCCACGCGAGTTTTGGTATCGCCCAACGGCTACTGCCTCACGGCGCCGGCGGCATGGTGTCCTTTGAACTGCAGGCGGGCGAAGCTGGTGTCCGGCCGCTGTTCCGTCGCCTGGTCGAAACGATTCCGTTCTCACCGACGCTGGCTGATGTCCGCACGACCCTGTCCTGGCCGGCCGGTACGTCGCACAAGTTCATGGATCCGGACGAACGCCGCGCCAGGGGTATCAGTGACGGACTGGTTCGGTTGTCGGTCGGCATCGATTCGGTCGACGATGTGATCTCGGAACTCGACGCTGCTTTGAACCAGTTACCTTGAGGCGTTCGATGAAATGTGTGCTGCCTGTATTCGCCGCCCTGTTGTCATGCGCTGCCGTTGCGGGTGCTGCCGATCCGCGTCCAGTCAACTTTGAGACTGACATCCGGCCGCTGCTGTCGGACCGCTGCTTTCACTGTCATGGTCCGGATGAGAAGACGCGGGAAGCGGAGCTGCGGCTGGATCGCAAAGAAGCAGCGCTGGCGACTCGTGATGGGGACGCAGCCATCGTGCCCGGCCAGCCGGATGCCAGCAGCGTCTGGCAGCGGATCAGTACTGACGATCCTGACTTGCAAATGCCGCCGGCCGATTCGGGCAAGATGCTGAGCGAGACCGAGCGTGAGCTGATCCGGCGCTGGATCGAGCAGGGCGCTGACTGGACCGAGCACTGGGCGTTCATGCCGCCTCGGAAAGCTGCTCTGCCCCAAGTGGAACCTGTTGCCGGCGAAGCCTGGCCGCGGAACGCCATCGATCACTTCGTGCTCGCGAAGCTGCAGAGCGAAGGCTTGACGCCGTCTCCGGAAGCCGCGAAGGCGACGCTGGCCCGGCGGATGAGTCTCGATCTGATCGGTCTCCCGCCGACCTGGGAAGAGGTGCAGCAATTCGTCCAGGATGAATCGCCCGACGCGTATGACACACTCGTAGACCGGCTGCTGCAGTCGCCGCACTTTGGCGAGCGGATGGCAATGGTGTGGCTCGATGCCGCCCGCTATTCGGACACGGATGGGTATCAGGGCGACGGGACGCGGACCAACTGGCCCTGGCGCGACTGGGTCATCGACGCGTACAACCGCGACATGCCGTTCGACCAGTTCACCATCGAGCAGTTTGCGGGTGATCTGCTGCCGAACGCGACGTCCGAGCAGCAACTGGCGACGTGCTTTCACCGCAATCATATGACCAACGGCGAAGGCGGCCGCGATCCGGAAGAGTCGCGGATTGATTACGTCATCGACCGGTTGAATACGCTGGGCACGGTCTGGCTCGGCCTGACGCTGAACTGCTGCCAGTGCCACTCGCACAAGTACGACCCCATCAGTCAGAGTGAGTACTACCAGTTGTCGGCGTTCTTCAACTCGATCGACGAAGACGGCCGCGCGGGACTCGGGCGAGCGAAGCCGTATCTCAAATACAAGTCGCCGTACGCCACCGCTTCGGTCGAGTCGTCGTCGCAACTGGTGGAGAGACGGAAGACCGAACTGGCGTCCGTGCGTGCCGCGGCCGAGCAGGACTTCAGTGCATGGCTGGCCGAGCGGCGCGAGCAGATCGATAACGCGGGAACGTTCTCCGCCTGGCAGACGCTGATGGCCGACGACCTGTCGACGACCGACGGTACGCAGCTCGCGCAGCAGGACGACGGCGTTGTCGTCGCGTCGGGGCCGAATCCGCGGCACGAAGACTACCGCATTGTCGCCGCGAACCCGCTGGATGCATCGAGCCGCAAACTCACCGGACTGAAGCTCGAAGTGCTGCCGCACGAGTCGCACACGAACGGCGGCCTGTCGCGGTCGGAAACCGGCGACGTGATTCTCACGAACCTCAAAGTCAGCGTCCGCTCGCGCGGCGGCAGCCTCGTCCGCGAGATTCCGATCCGCTCGGGTGTCGCGAATTACTCGGCGAAGAAAGAGGCGAGCAAGGCGTACGGGCCGATCGCGGATGTGCTCGACGACGATCCCCGCACCGGCTGGACGACGCGCGGCAGTGACGTCACGGAACCAAAGATCGCTGTGTTCGCGTTCGAGTCAGCCATCGAGGTTGGATCAGACGACGAGCTGCTGATCGAACTGCGACATCGGTCGCTCGATGGGCAGCACAACATCGGTCGCTTCCGCCTGTCGGTCTCGCAATGGCCGGGGCCGACGGTGCGATCTGTTGACGCGTCACCGCTCGATGACCTCGCCGCTCGGGACGATCGCAGTGAGGCGGCACTGCCGGGCGATCTGCGCAAGCGCCTGCTCGAACAGTTCCTTGCCGGCCGGTCCGACGTGCTGGCGGCAGAAGCCGCGCTGTCCCGGTCGAACTCGCAGTTGAATGAGATGAAGAAGGCGGCGGGTGAGCAGAGCGTCATGGTGCTCGCCGAGCGAAACGAGAAACGCGCGAGTCACGTGCTGATTCGCGGAGCTTGGGACAAGCCGGGCGACGAGGTTTCGTACGGCGTGCCGCAGTCCGTGCTTGCGTGGTCCGCGTCAACGGTCAGCGACGAGAGCGCCGACAAGGCAACGCAGCCAACTCGGCTCGATCTGGCGAAGTGGCTCGTCGATCGGCGGAATCCGCTGACGGCTCGTGTCACGATCAACCGTTACTGGCAAATGATCTTTGGCGACGGGCTGGTGCGGACGCCGGAAGATTTTGGTGCTCAGGGCGAACCGCCGACGCATCCACAGCTGCTCGACTGGCTGGCCGTCGAATTCGTCGACAGCGGCTGGGACGTCAAGCACATCCTGAAGCTGATCGTAACGAGCGCGACGTACCGGCAGAGTTCGGCGGTGTCATCCGAGCTGCTCGCCCGCGATCCGGAGAACCGGCTGCTGGCTCATGCACCGCGGTATCGCCTGCCTGCCTGGACGATTCGCGATGGCGCCCTGCGGTCGAGCGGTCTGTTGCACAATCAGGTCGGCGGTCCGCCCGTTTATCCGTATCAGCCGCCGGGCATCTGGGCGGAAAACACGATGGGCCGCTTCCACTATCAGCCGACCGAAGGACCCGATCAGTTTCGCCGGACGGTGTACGCCTTCTGGCGCCGATCAGTCGCGCCGACATTTTTGTTTGATTCCGCTCAGCGGCGAATCTGCCAGATCAAGGTATCGAGAACGAATACGCCGCTCCAGGCACTCACGCTGCTGAATGATCGCACGATCCGCGAAGCCTCGATTCGCCTGGCCGAACAGGTGTGCGAGACCGCATCGTCACCCACCGACCGCGTCGCGTTTCTCGTTCACGCGATCCTGACCCGCGAACCATCCGCAGCTGAGTCGTCACTGCTCGGCCAGGAACTGACACAGGCGACCGAGTTCTTCGTAGCAAACCCGGAAGCCGCCGCTCGTTTCGCACAGCGCGAGAGCGTCTCAACCGCGACGAATTCGCCCGAGCAGCAACAGGTCGACATCGCCGCCGCGTCGGTTGTCGCCTCGACGCTGCTCAACCTCGACGAAGCGATCACCCGCGAGTGAGTTGCCGCGCGATTGCGTCCGGCTGACCGTTCGATTGCAGGCATTCCGGGCAAGTCCCACCATGCGATGTCGGTTTGTGCCTGATCGTTCTGCTGATTGAGGAGTGCTCGAGTGACTCGACTCGTTTGCAATACCGTCGTCTGTTGTCTGGCATCTCTGGTGACTGGTGGCGCTGCATCATTGTTGTCTGCTGATGACGCGAAGCCGTTTGGCATCGACAAACGCGTTCCGTGGACGACGTCGACGTTTGCCGGAACTCCGGAACTTCCGTCTCCGTATCTGACGGAACGCGTCTTTCCGGAGCTGCAGTTTCAGAACCCGATCGAGATGCTCGCCGTGCCGGGCTCGAACCGGCTGCTGGTCGCTGAGCTGAATGGCAAAGTCTGGACGTTTCAGGATCAGAACGACGCGGCGGATCGCGAACTGGCAATCGACATTGCCACTCAGCTTGCGGATTCGTCATCGGCAACGCGGCTGTATGGCGTGGCGTTTCATCCGAAGTTTGAACAGAACGGCGAGTGCTTCCTCTGCTACATCACCGCGGCGAGTGCTGAGTCCGGCACGCGGGTCTCACGCTTTAAAGCGACTTCGCTGAATCCGCTGACGATCGACGCCGGCAGCGAGGAAATTCTCATTACCTGGCAGTCCGGCGGGCATAACGGTGGCTCGCTAATGTTCGGGCCGCGCGACGGATACCTCTATATATCGACGGGCGATGCCTCGCCGCCGTTTCCGCCGGACGTGCTCAAGACCGGGCAGGACATCAGCGACCTGCTGGCGTCGACGCTGCGGATCGATGTCGACCACAAGTCCGGCTCGCTGGCGTACTCAATCCCCGAAGACAATCCGTTCGTTGACGTGCCGAATGCTCGCGGCGAGGTCTGGACTTACGGGCATCGCAATCCGTGGCGGATGAGTTTTGACTCGGTCACCGGTGATCTGTGGCTCGGCGATGTCGGCTGGGAAATGTGGGAGATGGTTTACCGGGCCGAACGCGGGGCGAATTATGGTTGGAGCATTGTTGAGAACACGCAGCAGGTGAATCCGCAGTGGCCGCGAGGACCCTCGCCGATCATCCCGCCGACCGCCGCGCACTCGCATACGGAATCTCGATCGGTCACTGTCGGCTACGTTTATCGAGGCTCGCGGCTGCCGCAGCTCGCGGGGACTTATCTGTACGGCGACTATGTCACGGGAAAACTCTGGGGCATCCGCGTCGACGGAGATCAGCTCTCCGAGCCGCAGGAACTCGTCGATTCGTCACTCGCCGTGATCTGCTTCGGGCGTGATCACTCGGACGAAGTCTTCGTCGTCAGCTACGACGGAACGATTCATCGACTGGTTGAGAACCCGAAGGCCGACCAGCGATCGACGTTTCCTCGGAAGCTCAGTGACAGCGGTCTGTTCGCTTCGGTCTCAGGTCACAGGCTTGCTCCGGGCGTTCTGCCGTTCGCCGTTAACGCCGAACCCTGGGCAGACGGAACGACGGCGACGCGATTCATCGCCGTGCCGAACGGCGAAACGATCGGAGTTCACACGACGAACAACGCTCAGGTCGGCGATCTGAAGGGCGAGTGGGCGTTTCCCGACGGAACGATCCTCGGCAAGACGATTTCGATCGCGACAGTCGGAGACGGCGGCCAGCGACAGCAGCGTCTGGAGACACAGATTCTGCACCGCAATGGGGATTACTGGGCGGCCTACAGCTACATCTGGAACGACGAGCAGACTGACGCGGAACTCTCCGACGGCACTGGCTTCGATCGGACACTGACGGTTGCTGATTCGACCGCACCGAACAGCAAGCGATCGCAGACGTGGCACTTCGCCAGCCGGACCGAGTGCATCCTCTGTCACACGTCGCGAGGCGGTACGGTTTACGGGTTCAAACTCGAACAGCTCAATCGTGATTTCGATTACGGCAAGCACTCCGACAACCAGTTGCGGACGCTTGCTGGTATCGGACTGTTTTCTGAACCGCTGGCCAAGGGAGCTGATCCGAAGGTCGCGCCGCTGGACAAGCTGCCGCAGATGGTCGACCCGAATGACGAAACAGCGTCGCTCGACGATCGCGTTCGGTCGTACCTGCATGTGAACTGCTCGCACTGCCATCGTCGCGGAGGCGGCGGGACGGCGGCTCTGGAGGTGCTGCGGGAGATCGCGTTCGAGAAGACGAATCTGGTTTCGCGACCGACGCAGGGAGCGTTCGGGATCATCGATCCGTGGCTCGTCGCCCCCGGCGATCCGAACCGGTCGATTCTGTATTACCGGATGGCGAAGCTTGGTCGCGGACGGATGCCGCTCTTCGGTTCGCTGCAGATCGACGAAGCCGGACTGAAGCTCGTTCGGGACTGGATCAGCAGTCTTGATGCAGCAGCGGCTGGCGATTCAGAGGCAAGTGCCGAAACGCTGGCGGCGATCGAACGGCTGTCAAAGACGATCAACGCAGACCTTACCGAACTGGCTCCCGGTTCCAAGGCCAGCGACGAACACCAGCTCGCGGCGATTGACCGGCTGCTGTCATCAGCAAGCGGATCGATTGCTCTGGCGAGTGCCCTGCGAGGCAAGGGAGCGTCGCTGTCCGACGGTGCTCGGGACGTCGCCATCAGTCGCGGTACCGCGAACACGGACACGATCGTGCGCGATCTGTTCGAGCCGTTTGTTCCGGAAGAGGCCCGCACAAAGCGGCTTGGGACGACCGTCGACGCGGCGGAGATTCTCGCGATCAACGGCGACGCGGCGCGTGGTCGCGAGCTGTTCCTGACGTCGGCTGGTCTGCAGTGCCGCAACTGCCACAAGGTCGCTCAGCAGAGCCGCAGCGTTGGTCCGGACCTCGACGGGATCGGCAAGCGGTACAGCTCGGGCGAGCTGCTGACGAGCGTGCTGGCTCCGTCGCAGAAGATTGAACCGAAATATCAGACCTGGCTGGCTGATACGTCAAAGGGGCTTGTTTACTCCGGCCTGATGGTCGAGGAGTCAACCAGCGAAGTCGTCATCCGCGACGCGATGGGCAAGGACGTGCGTCTGAAACGCGACGACCTGGAACTGTTGATCGCTCAGCCAAAGTCACTGATGCCCGAACTGCAGCTTCGAGACGCTACGGCTCAGGACGCTGCCGATCTGATCGCGTTCCTAAAGTCGTTGCAGTAGAGAGCGTCATGAAACTTGGAAACCTAGACATCGCGATCGTTTCGGGCGGTCGCTTCTGGATTGATGGCGGCGGCATGTTTGGCGTGGTGCCGCGTCCGCTCTGGGAGCGTGTTTTTCCGCCGGACGACAAGCACCGGATTCCGCAGGAGACGAACTGTCTGCTGGTGCGCGACGGCGAGCGAAACATTCTCATCGATACCGGTTACGGCTCTAAGCTGTCCGACAAGCAGCGGCGGAACTTTTCGGCTGACGACGGAGAACCACTGGTTGAGTCTCTCGCGGCGCACGGTCTGACGCGCGAGGACATCGACGTTGTCATCTTCTCGCATCTGCACTTCGACCATGCCGGAGGGGCGACGCGGATCGACGAAAACGGAGACATCGTGCTGGCGTTTCCGAACGCGGAACTGGTCGCTCAACGACGCGAGTGGGTCGACGCGACCGCTGGCTATCCCGAGCTGCGGGCGGCGTATCCGCAGGACAACCTCGATCTCCTGCTTGACTGCGGCAAGGTGCGGCTGATCGACGGCGACGTTGAGATCGTCCCTGGCATCCGTTCGCAGGTCACGGGCGGGCACACGGACGGGCACCAGGTGCTGATCATCGAAAGCGAAGGCGAGTCAGCCGTCTTCCTCGGCGACATCTGCTCGACGTCGCGCCATCTGCCTGTGCTCTGGTGCCTGGGCTACGACGTTCACATGCAGCAGACGCGTCGAGCGAAGGCGAAGGTCCTCGAACAGATCATCGCGACCAACGCGATCGCCATCTTCGACCACGACCCTGACATCGGAGCCGCCAGGTTGCGACGCGACGACCGCAAGGACTTCGCGGTCGCAGACAATCTTGGGTTTCTGTGAGACGAGTCGCGCGGAATCGTGATCTCGTCGGCTCTCCTTAGCGAAACTCGCGCGGAGTTTCCGCCGCACCCAGAATGAGTGCCGAAACTCTGCGCGAGTTTCGCTACGGAGCCGCACGGCTTTCCGACGCCAAAACACGGCGATCAGTCGTCGTCATCTTCCTCATCAATCAACGCGGTCTCCCCGATTCGCCACGCGAGGCGACCGAGTAACCGGGCTCCGATGAAGATCTGCGAGGCCAGGACCGGGCCGAGCATGAAGCCGAAAAGCCACGGTGATCCGATCGAGCAGGCGAGAAGGAAACCATCGCCGACGCCGACGACGGCCAGCGTGAGCACATAAAAGAGCAGCAAGTCACGCGGGATAATTCTCAGGCTGCGAAAGATCGTGCGCGACCAGGGCAGCCAGATTGACTCGGCGTCAAAGCCGGCCAGCAGAGTGATCGGAAACAGAGCGGCATGAACGGCCAGCACGATCGGCGACTGAAAACCAATGATCGGTTGCAGCAGTCGTGCTGGCCCCAGGCTGACGAAACCTGAGACAAAGAAGAGATAGCCAACCAGCATCAGGTCGGACATCCAGTCACGCCACCCTTCTGGCCAGCCCTCGACGCGGTCCAGTCCGACTGCCGTGTCCTGCAGAATCGACATCAGCAGGCTGGCCGCACACGCTGCTGCCCAGACCGTGACGACAATCTGAAAGACTACGAAAAAGATAACGCCGAGCAGTGCGACGAAGCCGTACGTCCCGACCAGTGTGAGGTTGAGCACAAGAAACAGACCGGACAGCGAAAAGCCACCGGCCAGCAGAGCCCAGCGGATCAGAGCATCAGGCGTCTTCCAGGGAAACTCGAAGACGTTACTGAAGAACGTGTAACGCGGTGGTTCTGGAGCTTCCTCGCGTTTGATCTGCGCCAGCTCTCGAAAGATCGAAACCGTCGCTTCGGCACGCTCGACCTTTTCCCGCATCGCATAAGGTTCAGCGGGCTCCGGCGGTCGCGGTTCGGCCAACGCCTGCTGCCGACGGGTTTCGAGATACTGCTCCATCGTCGGGAGCTGAATCGGAGTCTCGCAGTCAGGGCATTTGAGACGGCGTCCGGCGTTCTTCGCCTTCGGTGTCACGCGCGTTCCGCAGACCTTGCAGCTGGCGTGAATGAATTTCGGGATGTCGCTGGGGTCGGACACGGCGTTCTGACTGATGCTGGTGATGAGTGACCGGCAGGCCGACAGGATACGCCGAGTGACGGTTTCGGTTCAGCGCGAGGAATCGAGAGCGTCGTTCCGGCGTGATTTCTGACCGGGGCGTCTGCTACGGTCCTTTCGACAGGCGGCTTCGAGTCAAACAAACCGGCTTACCAGAAAGAAGGAGCCAGTGATGGACCGACGAGAGTTTCTGCAGAGTTCGGCGGCCGGGTCCGCGGCAGCTGCGGTACTGGCGGGAGTTCCTGTCGCGAAGGCGGCGGCCAGCGAACGAGTTCGCGTTGGCGTGATGGGCGGCGGCGGTCGCGCGCTGTCGCTGAACCGGACGTTCGCCTCGAATGAGAACGTCGAGATCGTTGCCATCGCAGATATCGATCCGGCTCGTCTGGCGCCGGCGTTGAAAGACGTCGAGCAGCGGCAGGGCAGGGCCCCGCGAGCAGAACGCGACTTTCGGCGAATGATCGATGACAAGTCGATCGACGCTCTGGTCGTCGGCACGCCGGATCACTGGCACGCGATTCCGACGATCCTCGCCTGCCAGGCCGGCAAGGACGTCTACGTCGAGAAGCCCGACGGCCACAACATCGTCGAAGGGCAGCGGATGATCGCGGCTCTGAAGAAGCACAAACGCGTTGTCCAGATGGGCTCGCAGCACCGGTCGACCGAGCGGATCAAGTCGGCGCTGGCGTATATCAAAACCGGAGTGCTGGGACGGTGCCTGGTCGCGAAGGCCTGGGAAAGTTCGAAGCAGGGACCGATTGGGTTCCCGGCTGATGAGCCGAATCCGCCGGTGGGCGTCGACTATGAAATGTGGATGGGCCCGGCTCCGAAGCGGCCCTTCAACCGCAACCGGTTTCACGGTCGCTGGCGCTGGTTCTTCGATTATGGCACTGGTGACCTGGGCAACGACGGCGTGCATCGCCTCGACGTCGCCTTTGCCGCGCTGAATGCCGCATGTGAGGCTCAGGGCGACAAGCCGCTCGTTCTGCCTCGGAAAATTCACTCGGCGGGCGGCAAGTGGTACTTCGATGACGCCCAGGAGTTCCCCGACACTCTGCAGGTTTCGTACGAGTACCACGCGGGCGATACGCCAAAGCTGCTGACGTACGAGATGCGGATCTGGGCTCCGTACCGAATGGAGAACGAGTCGGAAGGCTCGGCGGTGTACGGCGACAAGGGCTATATCGTGATCGGCAACTCGGGCTGGCGCGTCTACACGACGCGCAACGAGCTGATCAAAGAGGTCAAGGGCGACAGCTTTGAAGGCCCGCATGTGCAGAACTTTGTTGACTGCATCAAGAGCCGTCAGAAGCCGAACTGCGACCTGGAAACCGTCGGCCATCCGGCGTCGGTGCTCTGCCACGCCGGCAACATCTCCGCCCGAGTTGGTCGCCAGGTGATCCTCGACCCGGTGACTGAGACGTTCGAGAACGACGACGAAGCCAACGCTCTGAGAACTCGTTCCGAGTACCGCAAGCCGTGGGTGCTGCCGGAAGTCTGAATAGACAACTCCATCGAGTCGGGACGCGGTACGCGCTCAAGGTGGTCGAGCGCGGTGACCGCCGATATCGTCTCGACTCACCCGACGGTCGGGAGGCTGCCGCGTTTGCTAACTCCACCTTTTGAGGTGTGTGATGTCCGAGTCCGATCAGGATTTTCTTGAGCGACGAGATGAGTTTGATGATCGGCGGCCTCCACAAAAGGAAGGCCTCAGCGGCTGCGCGATTGCCGCGATCGGCTGTGGCGTCGTGCTGGTCATCCTGCTGATCTTCGGTGGCCTCGGTATCTGGTGGGTTGCTAACAACGCTCGGACATTTGGTGCCGAAATTGCCGCAGAGGTGCTCAAAGCAAGCCTGCAGGAACTCGACTTGCCTGCTGACCAGCAGACGAGGATCGATGCCCGCATCGACGACATTGCTCAGCAGTTCAAGGACGAAAAACTGAGCGGTGAGGACGTCGGTCGAATCTTCCAGAGAATCGCTAAGGGTCCGCTGATGCCCGCGGGTCTGGCGCTGTTCGTTAAGCGGGTCTATATCCGCGATTCAGGGCTCAGCGACGACGAAAAGGCCGCTGCCGAAGTTGCCATTCACCGTTTTGCTCGCGGTGTCATCGACGAATCGATTCCGGAAGCCGAACGCGAGGCCGTTCTCGACACCATCAGCTCCATGGATGCGCAGGGCCAGCGAGAATTCAAGCAGAAACTGACTGACGACGAAGTCAAGGCGTTCGTCGACGCAGCGAAGCAGGCAGCTGACGATGCGGGCGTCGCGGAAGAAGTCCCTGAGATCAACTTTGCCGACGAGTTCGACAAAGCCATCGATGAAGCACTCGGCGAGACCGCAATGCCAGCTGCCGCCCTTGACGTCGTTGAACCCGCTGCGGCAACCTGAACCGCCCGACAATCCCACCTCAAGAGGCTGAGCCTGAAATGTCACGAGTTTATCTGAGTGTCTTTGCGATCCTGCTGTCCGCTCGCGGGCTTGCCCTTGCTGCTGATGAGCCAGCGACGTTTGAAGGGATCCTTGCGGCGGAGCAGCGGCGGACTTTCGAGCGGATCACGCAGTACGTCGCCGACAATCCCGACGCGGCGGACACGTTTGCCGCTCGACAGTGGCTGCTGATGGCCGCTCTGGAGAATGGGCTCGAAGCTGAAGCGGTCGCGCATGCCGACGCGGTTCTGGCCGAGCCGATGGTCATGGAACCGCTCAAGACTCTGGCGCAGCAGGTCCGCATCGTCGGGCTGGCCAAGGCCGGGAAGGGCGACGAAGCGGTTCAGGAGTTCGCCGGATTGCTGCGGTTCGCTCGGTTGAGCAGCGGCGGACCGATGATCGACTTCGGTCGGCAGTTCGCGACGCAGCTTCGCATGGCTCGCGACTTCGACGCCGCTCGTGAGGTTTACTCACAGATCGCCAACCGCTTCTTTCTGAACGCTGACGTCCGCGGCGTGTGTGACAACCTGACTGCCAAGATCGACCTCATTGAGAAGCCGGCTCCGGAAATCAACGTGCCGGACACAGCCGGCGAGACGGTCGATCTGTCATCGTTGAGCGGTAAGGTCGTGCTGATCGACTTCTGGGCGACGAACTGTCCGCCGTGCATCGAAGAGCTGCCGAACATTCGCCGGCTATACGAGAAGCATCGCGAGCGCGGCTTCGAGATCATCGGTGTCAGCCTTGATGGAGACCAGTCGCTCGTCGAAGCGTTCGCTCAGCGACAGCAGATGTCCTGGCGGCAGATCGTCAACGAGGCAGACGTTGCCGCGCTGCGGGAGAAGTATCTCGTTCGCACGATCCCGACTCTGATGATCGTCGGCACTGACGGCAACGTTGCTCAGTTCGACGTCCGGGGCCGTGACCTGCAGCAGACGATCGAGAAACTGCTGGCAGGCGAATGAACTCGTTTGACCCGCAGCCGAAGGCGCAGGCGTTTCGCAAGTAGCACGAACGAACCTGAAACGCCTGCGCCTTCGGCTGCGGGTCAAACAACGCAACTTGAAAGGACACCGCAATGCAGAGGGAAATGCTATTACGCCGTCGCCTGCTGAAATCCGGCCTGGCTGCTGGTGCCGGATTCGCGCTCAGCGACGTGCTCGACATGCTGCCGAAAGCGGCTGCCGCTCCGGAGCCGAACCGGTCGTTTGAGATCGCGAAGATCGATCGAGTCACGGTCAAGGTGCCGTTTCGAGCGGTTCCGCATCGGAACATGTCGCGCGAGATTCCACACTGGATGTACTCGGAAATCTGCTCGGTCACGCTGAAGTCCGGGCACGTTGGGCATGGCGAGACGCTGCTCTATTACACCTGGGGAGCGACCAGTGATGGCGATGTCGCACGGGCTCAGGGGAAGAACGCTGTCGAGCTGATGTGGGACGACGAGCTGGGCGCCGGGCTGCAGATGGCTCTGTTTGATGCCGTCGGCAAGGCCTGCGGTGTTCCCGCGTACGCATTGCTGGGGACGCAGGTCAACGATCGAACGCCGCTTGCCTGGTGGAACATCGATACCTCGCCGGAAGACATGGCCGCCGAATGTGCCGAGGCTTTCCGGCAGGGATATCTGGCCTACAAAACGAAAGGCCGCCCGTGGTTCGACGTCTGGGAAATGTGCGAGCAGACCTCGAAAGCCGTGCCGCGAGAGTTTCACATCGCGCTCGACTTCAACGACACGCTGCTGGACACTGAACGAGGCATTCCGATTCTCAAAGAACTGGCTGCGAAGTATCCGCAGATCGCCATCTGGGAGACGCCGATCTTTCAGACGGATGTCCCCGGCAACCAGGCGATTCGCAAGGCGACGCCGAATGTCCCGGTCGCCATGCACTTTGGCAGCCCGCCACCCGTCGTCGCGGTCCGGCAGGAAGTCTGCGACGGCTTCGTGATTGGCGGCGGGGCGAGCCGCGTCAAAAGCCAGGGGACTGTTGCGGCGATGGCCGACATGAAGTTCTGGCTGCAGATGGTTGGGACCGATATCACCGCGACCTGGTCGAAGCACTTCGGCGCGATTTCGAGTCACGCGCAGTGGCCCGCCGTGAACTGTCACCAGCTCTACACGCACCAGCTGACGACGCAGCCGATCGTCGTTAAAGAGGGCTACTCGGATATTCCGCAGGGACCGGGGCTTGGTTGCGAGATCGACTGGGCGGTCGTCGAGAAGTTGAAAGTCCCGAAGCCACCTCGTCGGCCAGAACCGGAACGGCTGATCGAAACGACCTGGCCGAACGGGCGGAAGATGTACATCGCCAACAACGGCAAGGTGAACTTCATGCTGACTGCCGGCCAGCGCGGCCACATTCCGTACTTCGAACGCGGCGTGTTCACGAAGCTGAAGCCCGACGACGGCTCGCCCGAATGGCGCGAGCTTTACACGCGAGCCCGCAAGGGGCCCGTTCTGATCGACGCGTAGGCGTTTCTGATTAAGCTTCCGACATGAATCAGATCATTCCGCCGTCGTTTGCTTTTCGGTTCGCCTTTCCGGTGCCTCATGCCGAGGGGATTCCCCGGCGTGGCAAGCATTTGCTGGGCCTCGGTGACGAGCACCGTTTGTTCCGACCGGGAACGAAATTCGGCTCGGAAGTTTCGCCAGTGAGCGTCTTTGCGGCGTGGAACGAGAACGGTCTCGGCTTTTCAGTGGAAGTACGGGGCAAGCAGCATCCGCCGGTGTCGAATCCGGACCGACCGGACGAGACCGACGGTTTTCAGTTGTGGATCCACACCCGCAGTGCGAGGACGATTCACCGGGCGAACCGGCTCTGTCATCAGTTCTGCGTGTTGCCGAGCGGCGGAGGCGACGACGGACTAAAGCCCCTGGTCCGGCAGCTGCCCGTGCCGCGTGCCGGTGAGGACGCTCCGCTGTCTCCACCTGATTCGTTTAGAGCGGTCATGGAGACGTTGAAGGACGGCTACCGGCTTGAATTCTGGCTGCCGGCGGAAACGCTGAACGGGTTTGATCCGGAGGACAGCCCGCAGATCGGCTTCTTCTGGGTGCTGCGTGACTCGGAACTCGGTGAGGTCAGCCTGACTGTCGACTCGGCGTTTCCGTACGTTTCGGACCCAAGTCTCTGGGAAACGCTGGAACTGCGGAGCAGTTAGCGGAACGGCGCGAGCCGTCCGGTCAAAATGCTCGATCGACGACACCGGAGGGCTTGCGCCCAATGTCCCCCGAGTTGTCATCAGCCGGCACGCGTTAGCGTCCAGTTCTTGATCATCCGGAAAACCGCGAGCTAACGCTCGGCGGCTGATGACAACTCGGGGACCATTGGGCTCGCGCCCTTCCGCTACATCTGGAAACCTTTGGGAAATCCAGCTCCGGCGGCTGGGAACACGTCTGGTAGGTGTTGCGGCTTACTGGAATCGGAATCGGGGGTTTGATAGCGTCCCCGGCTCGAAAGACTGCCGAAACTGGCGGTCGAACCGCGCGCCTGCGTTTTCAATGGATCTCTGAATATGTCAACTCTGGCAACCCAGCCGATTTGTGGCGTCAGCTCGACTTCTGAAACCGACATTCGGTCGCGATATCCGTCGATCGCCGCGACGGGGGTTGGTCGCCTGATCGGGATGCTCTGCGAGTCGATCCCGTCGAAAATCTGGGGCGTGAAGGTGTCGTACCTGATCTTTGCTCTGCCGCTGGCACCGCTGGGGTCGCTCATCTACGTTCTGCAGAAGCTGACCGGCGTGAAGTACACGCTGACGAATCGGTCGGTGCAGGTCTGGTCGGTGATCGGTGCCACTCAGCACCGCAGCGTTGCTCTCACCGATATCGACGATGTCGAGCTGTCCGTGCAGCCGGGGCAGGAGTTCTACCACGCTGGCGACCTGACACTGGTGGGAGCAAAGGGCGACGTCCTGCTGACGATCAGTGGAATCTCTCGACCGGATATTTTCCGCGAAAACATCCTGAAAGCCCGCCAGGCCCGCACAGCGACGGAAGAGTCGCTCGCAATCATCGCCGCCCGCGGCTGATTTCGATCAGTTGCAGGCTGGCGACGGCGGATCAGTACAGGCTGGTCGTCAGCCGCCACAGCTTCGGTGCCCAGCCGTCGTAGCAGGCTGAGATCTGGCGGATCGCTTTCCGTAGCACGCGGCGATGTCCTGGTTCGCGTTTCAGTTGAGCCCGGTACCTGCTGACGGCGGCTTCGAGTTTCGCTCGCACCGCGTCGAATGGTAGTTGTCGATGTCCAGCGACGCCGGCATCAAACATCGCCGCAACGAGTGAGTGTAGAAATGCGGATCCGTTCGAGAGTCCCTCTTTCGAGATTGCAGTTGCGGCGTATTCGAGAAGCTCGGGTTGCTCGAACGGTCGGTCGAACACCAGCCACAGACGATGCAGATCGTGCGTGTGGTCCGGCGGCAGAGTCAGAGCGTGTTCGCTGACCTGGTGGGCTGTCGCGTCGTCGCCCGTTGCTCGCAAAGCTTCGACCAGATTGAACAGCATCCAGGCTTCGATGTCGGAACGCTTCTGCCAGCCGGTCATCCAGTGAACAGCCTCGCGATACCGCGTTTCGGTCGCGAGGACATACCCACCCATGCCCCACAACGCTGTTGATTCACGCAACCACGCCTGGTTTCTCAGAACGAATTCGATGGCCTGTTGAGAGTGTCCTGTTTCGAGCAGCGCTTCTCCGAGTGTCGCGACCGCCTGCAGACCCGCTGCGTCGCGCGACGCCAGCTCGCGCAGTTCGATGTCCGTCGGCAGGCCTCCATCGGCAACGACGACTCTCATCCACAGCGAGCCAGCCTCTGGATTCACACCGGGCTGCTGCATCGCGGCTTCCAGAACGTCCCGCACATCGAACCGCCAGCCGGCTTTTCTGAGTGCCTGTGCCACCGCGTTAAGCGGCCAGCGGATGTCGCCCTCGCACTGGCAGATCGCAGTCAGCTTTTCGTTGGCGGCTTCCTTGTCATCGGACGCCGCAGCCAGTTGAGCTTAGCGGCCAAACAGGAACGGGCCATCAACTCCGTGCTGGCGGAGCCGTTCCAGAATTCGATCCGCATCCGCAAACCGCTGCTCGGCGAACAGCAGGTCGAACAGCCAGAAACCGGCGAACGTCGACGACCCATCAAGCTGCAGCGCCAGTGCAAAGTTCTGCTCGGCCTGAGCACGCTCGCCAGCTCTCGCCAGCGCGTCACCGTAAGCCGACAGCGACGCCGAGTCATCAGGCTTCAATCGTGCCAGTCGTTCGGTGGCTTCGAGCAGTCCAGTGCCGTCTCCCAGCGATCCGTACCATTCCGCCAGCTGCTGCCAGCCCGCCACGAAGTTTGGAAACTGTCGCAGCGCCGCCTGCAGGGCTTCGATTGCCTCGCCGGGGCCAGCTTCGTCAGCCAGCGTCTGAGCTTCCAGCAGCTTCAGTTCGGACAGCTGCTCGAGAGAAATCTCGCCGACCCGTCGCAGTTCTTCCGGCACTGCCGCCTTCGCGGATACTGCCGGAGCAGCCGTTCTCGATTCCATTCGTGACACGAGCGCAGTCTCCCAACTCCGAACCGCCCGCCGATCCTCTGCCGGCTCAGACTCCGCCGGTCGATGAAAACTCTGGCTTCAACCGCTACAAAGGAATCTGAGCCCGGCAGTCTAGATCCTGCCGCTCTGACCACGAAGACGAACTCGGTTCAGCTCTGGTGTTTGCCTCTTCCGATCGTCCAGCCCTCTCGATTTATTGCCGCTCCGGAGCTTCCGTGTCCCGCGCCACTTCCGATAACAGCCTGAACCGTTTCGATCTCGATGCCGAGGCAATCACGGTCCGCATTCGCTGGTTCGGAGTGATCGTCGGTTTTCTGCTGGTCAACCTGCTGGGGACGGATTCTGAAGACGCGTACGCTCAGCGCAGCGTGCCCGTGCTGAATCTCATCCTGAGTATCGGCGTTCTGTACGTCGCGCTCGACACGTTGTGGAGCCATCGCGGTAAGGTCTTCTTCAGCGACTGGCCGCTCGCTGTCTCGCTGCTCGAAGCGTTCTTCATCGGCCTGTTGTGCTACTTCGATTTCGGGCAGGACAGCGCGTTCCGGTTCTACTACTTCCTGTCGCTGCTGGTTTGCGCGATCCGGTATCCCTCGGAAATCACCTACGCGACGTTTCTGTTTCACGCGACGGGTTACACGATTCTGCTGCTGGCGGTGCCGACGTCGTCGATTGTCCCGTGGACGATCATGGTAGTATCGATGGGCTGGGTGACGTGGGCGAGCACTCGCCTGGCAAACCTCGGGCGCACAGCCAGCAACCGACTGCGGCAGGTCAATGAGCAGCTCGAAACGACAATCCAGGAACGAACGCAGGAACTGCGGGAATCGCAGGCGATGCTCGTCCAGCACGAAAAGCAGGCGGCGTTCGGGCTGCTGGCTGCCGGCATCGCGCACGAAGTTGGCAACCCGCTTGCGGCCATCAGCTCGCTCGTCCAGATTCTCAAACGGCAGACCGACAATCCGCAGACGTCCGAACGGTACGTCATGATCGGCGACCAGTTGCGCCGCATTCAGGGCACGCTGCGGGAACTCGTCGACTTCAGCCGCCCGGCGACGACGCAGGAAAGCCTGTGCGACATTCACCAGATCGTGGAATCTGCTCTCAGCATCGCCAAGTACTACAAGCGGCGAAAAGGCAAACGGATTCTGACGAGATACGCCGAGGGCATCCCCACCATTCGAGTCGTCCACGACGAGCTGGTACAGGTCTTTCTGAACCTGATTCTCAACGCGATGGATGCGACGCCGGAAGGCGGCACGATCGAAATCGTGACGAGTCTTGAATCCGGTTGGGTCCGCATCGCCGTCCGCGACACCGGCCACGGCATCAAAGCCGACCACCAGGCGACGATCTTCGAGCCCTACTTCACGACCAAGGACACGGGGACGGGCCTCGGGCTGTTTGTCTGTCGCCAGATCCTGGAGCGAGGCACAAACGGTCGGATCGAGCTGACCGAGTCCAGCCCGGCAGGCACAACGTTTTCTGTACTCGTCACCAGCGACAGTGTTCGGGAACACGACGACGTTTCGGCTCCGGAGTCCGCCATCGACCACAGTCTCTCCGTCCCTGAAGCCGTCCTTCCGGCACCTGCACGCCCCGGAAGCTGACTCAGCGCCGCGCGAACTCGATCTGTTTCGGTGGAGTCCTTCCCGGACATTCGCGAAGATCGTCCCGAATCACGACCTCAAACAGGCTCAGGAAACCAGAGAATGCGTATCACGAAGATGCACGGTGCCGGCAATGACTACGTTTATGTCAATTGCTTTGAGCCCGTGGAAGTCGGCGATGTCCCGGAACTTGCCCGTCAGATCAGCGATCGTCATTTCGGAGTCGGCGGTGATGGCCTCGTCCTGATCTGCCCGTCCGAACGCGGCGACGCTCGCATGAGGATGTTCAACGCCGACGGTTCAGAATCCGAAATGTGCGGCAACGCGATTCGTTGTGTTGCGAAGTTTGTGTACGACCACGGGATCGCGAAGAAGGACGAACTGCAGATTGAAACCGGACGAGGCGTCCTGACGCTGCAGTGTTCAACGTCGAACGGCCTGGTCGACCGCGTCCGCGTCAACATGGACCAGCCGATCCTGACCAGTGCCGAAATCCCGACGACGCTGCCCGGCGACCCGCCGGTCAAAGCTCCGCTCCAGATCGGCGACCGGACACTTGAAGTCACCTGCGTCTCGATGGGCAACCCGCATGCGGTCACGTTCGTCGACGAAGTCACCGACGATTGGGTGCTCAACATCGGCCCGCAGGTCGAAGTCCACGAAGCCTTCCCACGAAAGATCAACGCCGAATTCATTCAGGTGCTCTCACCGACCGAGACTCGAATGCGGGTCTGGGAACGCGGCTCGGGCGAGACGCTGGCCTGCGGCACCGGCGCGTGTGCGTCCGTCGTTGCCGGTGTTCTCGCGGGTGTCAACGAGCGTCGCGTGACGGTGCACCTCCGCGGCGGCGACCTCGAAATCGAATGGGCTGAATCTGGTGAGGTCTACATGACTGGCCCCGCCACCGAGGTATTCTCTGGCGAGTGGAATCGGTAAGCCTGACCGGGAGCCTCATGATGACCAGTCCGCTGACCGCCGAGCAGGTCGCTCAGTTCAACACCGACGGCTATCTCTTTGTTGAGGGGCTGCTTGACGCAGAAGAAACACGCCTGCTGCAGGAAGCCTGCCGGGCAGATGCTGTCATGCAGAAACACGCGATGGCCGTTCGCGATGCCGAGGGACGACGCACAAATCTGTCGTTGTGGAATCACCCCGGCGATGACATCTACGGAGCGATTGCCCGCAGCGAACGCATCGTCAACGCGACCGAGCAGCTTCTGGACGACGAGGTTTACCACTACCACTCGAAGCTGAGTGCCAAGCAGCCGAAGGTCGGCGGTGCCTGGGAATGGCATCAGGATTACGGCTACTGGTACAAGAACGGCTGCCTGTTCCCCGACATGCTCAGCGTGTTTATCGCCGTCGACCCCTGCACTCGGGAAAACGGCTGTATGCAGGTGTTGCGAGGCTCGCATCGGATCGGCCGCATCGACCACGGCTTCGAGGGCGAACAGACCGGCGCCGATCTCGAACGCGTCAACGAATGCCTGAAACACTTCGAGCTGGTCTATTGCGAGATGGCTCCCGGCACCGCGCTGTTCTTCCACGGCAACCTGCTGCACCGATCGGATGCGAATCTCAGTGACGATCCCCGATGGGGCCTGATCTGCTGCTACAACACCCGGCACAACAATCCGGTCTACGAACACCATCACCCGCAGTACACGCCGCTCGACAAGCTGCCAGACTCGGCCATCAAACGGATCGGAGCCCGCCCCTCACAAGCGGCTCAACGCTTTCTGGCTCAGGAAGAAGACGACACCAGCCGCCGAGTCGAAGTCGACGCGTAAGTCGTCGGTTTGAAGTGAGCCTTGACCCGCCGAACAAATCGGTCGAGAGTCCCCGGCC
>JAPOLP010000370.1 GCA_029977045.1 Planctomycetota bacterium | reverse complement strand
TCAGATCCAGCTCTCCGTCCCGAAGTGGAACCAGCAGGTTCTCTCCGACGTGAGCAACGCGTTCGAGCTTCGGCAGTGCCAGGAAGCCCGACGTGCCTTTGATCGTGTGCACGGTGCGGAAGACGCTCGCCAGACAGTCACGATCGTCCGGGGTGTCTTCGAGTGCGATGAGATCCTGATCGAGCTGATCCAGGTTCTCGTAACTTTCCACCAGGAACTCTTTGAAAATATCGTCAAGGACGTCCACGTCGCCGGCTCCACTCAAGAGTGTGTCTTCGGTATGTCCGTGACAGTCGCGATCTCTTACCTCGATCGCCCTGTCTGCAGACATGAATAGGACACGCTTGAGATGGAGTGCCGTCCATTCGCGACAAACCAGCTTAAATGAGTAGGCTTCCCTATCCGTCTCCAGGAAGTGTCGCAGGCAGATGCCGTGGCTCGTGAGGCAAACGACGCAATACTCGCCTGGTCTGCTGAATAGCTGTAATACGCCTTCTAATCATAAGCAGCTCGCTTTCTATAGCGCTTCTCCAGACTGCCCATCATGATGCGTTCGTGTTCTGAACACGGAGGTTGTTATGCACGTGGAAAGGCATTTGTCGCTGTCGGAACTGAAACGGCTGGATCGTTGTGAGTAGGATGCGGACCGGGCTCGGCGGCTGCGGATTGTGATTCTCGGGATGGAGGGCTGGACGGCTCCGGCGGTGGGCATGGTCGTTGGATTGTCGCGACGTGTCTGTCAGACCGGGGTGGCTCGGTACAACGCCGCGGGGATGGATGGCCTGGAAGATCAACGGGGCAGTTACGAACGCATCACATTGACAGTGGAGCAGGAAGCGGAACTAGCCGAGCGGATCGAGGCTGGTCCGCATGAGGACGATCTGGTGTGTTCGCTGCGCGGCCAGGACCTGCAGCCGATTCCGGCCAGCGAGTTCGGCGTGCGGCGTTCGCTGGCGGCGGTGTACCACCTGCTGCACCGGCTGGGTTATTCGTATCTGCGGCCCAGGCCTCGGCACCGCAAAGCCGATCCGCAGGCGGTGGCCGACTTCAAACAGCAGTGGCTCGAGCGGCTGGCGGAGGTCTCGGAACAGCATCCGGACAAGCAGTTGCGGGTGTACTTTAAGGATGAATCGCGTTTCGGCCAGCAGTGCACGACGACCGCCGTGTGGGCTCGCACCGGCTCACATCCGACGACCGCGCGTCAGACCGAATACGAATACCTGTGGGTGATCGGCGCGGTCTGTCCGGAGGCCGGCCACGCCGAGGGTCTGCTCAGTTCGACTCTGAACACGGCGATGATCAACGTGTTCCTGAGCCAGTTCGCCGCAACGCTCCCGGCTGACGAACATGCCGTCATGGTGTGGGATGGAGCCGGCTTTCACCGCTCGGGCCAACGGGCCGTTCCGGAAAACATCACGCTGATCCAGTTGCCGCTGTACAGCCCCGAGTTGGCGCCCCACTGGACGCTCCCATTGAGAGCCTGTGGCACTATCTGAAGAGCCACTTCTGGAGCAACTGGTCGTACGAGGACTACGACGCACTGGAATCCGCCGCCATGTCCGCATGGCGAACCGCCGTGCTGAATACCGACCTCATGAAAACTGTCTGCACCGCTCACTAAACCAAAACGCGCTGTTTATCATTGGGATGCGTATTACTGGAAACAGTGGCGCAATCCGCGGACACGTCGGCGGGAACTGCTCCACCTGGGAGTGTCTCGCCGTCAGGCGATTCGTCACGCGCGCAGTCGCAAGGGCTACTGGCACATGGCGAGAACCATTGCCAGCGGTGTGGGACTGACCAGCGCATGGCTGCAGGAGCAGGGCCTGGTGAGCCTGAAGTCTCTGTGGAGCGAGCTTGCTCCCCTTCGCTGAACCGCCTGGTGCGGACCCGCATGCCTGGTGGTGTGGGGAGGGTGGTCAGCAATGGCCACCCTTACCCGATTGTCGCTCCTGTGAGCGGGACTTGCCTGCCGCTGATTGCCCTTCAAACGTCAGGCAGACGTCGCCGCTCACGGCATAGCGTAAGACAGAACCAGCGTCAGTGGTGCCCGTCGCTCTTCTGTTCCTGATCTGCCGCAGGAGCAAAGTCTCCGACTCGGACAACATCAACGGCTTCGACACACGCCGTGACGTGATGGCTCGGCATGATGTCACGTCGCAGGAAGTCGATGATGGCGTTGCAGACGGCCTCGGTGGCGATCACCTCAATCCGAACGTGTTCGTTTTCCGAAACTGTGTCGTTCGTGATGTTCCGCCGACCGGCGCCGGTACATGGCGAGATCGTGTAGCCAGTAATGCCGCACTTCTCAAACTCGTCGAGCAGCCAGTACTGCAGCGACTGGTTGGCCATCACCGTTACCCGGCGAACCTGGGCCATCCCACGTTTACGAGTTGCGAGAACGTTTTCGGACAGTGGCTGCAATGAATCGAGGCCGCGGACCTCAAACTTCAAGCCTTCCTGCTCAAAGTCGCGTCCCATCTCTTCGAGCTTCTCCATCACGCTGTGATCGACAAGCTGAGTATCCGAAACGTCGATGATCAGATTGCGTCGCTGCACCAGGCCGATCTGCTCGATCTGCCGCCGGAACGGGATCCAGTTGCTGAAGACCGCCGACTGCTTCGCGATGATCATGCTCGTGTCAGCGTTGACCTCTTCAACTTCCAGGTACGGCTTGAACAGCGACTTCAGCGGCACGCCGTTCGACATGTGAATGATCATTTTCAGGATGATGCCTGCCGCGACGCCGATCAGCAGATCTTCAACCAGTACGACGACCAGTGTCGTCATAAAGATCGCCAGTTGTTCCTTGCCGATCCGGTAAACATGGAGGAACTCGTTGGGGTGAGCAAGCCGGTATCCCGTGTAGACGAGCATCGCCGCCAGAGCGGCCAGGGGAATGCGATGCAGCACCGTAGGGATCAGCGCAACGCACAGCAGCAGAAAGATGCCGTGCCACATGTCGGCGAAACGTGTGCGGGCTCCGTTGTCGATATTCGCTCGAGACCGCACGATCTCGGAAATCATCGGCAGGCCACCAACCAGTGACGCGCACAGATTGGCCGTTCCAACAGCAATCACGTCGCGGTCCATGCTCGTCTTGCGTTTCCATGGGTCGAGCAGGTCGACGGCTTTCGCGCTCAGCAGCGACTCCAGACTGCCGATGATGAAAAACATCAGCACCCATTTCCACGCGACGGGCCGCGTCAGCGCGCCAAAGTCCGGGAAGGTGACCTCATCAAACATGCCGAAGACTCGGTCGGGCATCTTGACGAGGTACTGTTCGCCGAGCTGGTACTTGTGATTAGCCAGTTCGTACGAGTGCTGGTGCAGCAGGTCGAATGTCATCCCCATCGGCACAGACACCAACAGTACAATCATCGGAGCGGGGATGACCTTGAGCGGCCCCGCTTTGGCTTTCAGGTGCGGCCACAGAAACATGATCAGCAGACTGACGATCCCGATCGCGGCGATCGCCGGATTGGCCTCCAGCACGTAATGCGGGATGTCGCGCACCATTTCCAGTGGAGGACCACTCGGCGCCCGACCGGTTTCCGGATTAATCACGCCTAGAGCAAACGGAATCTGTTTGACCAGAATGATCACGCCGATCGCCGCCAGCATTCCATGAACTGCAGCCGTCGGAAAGAACTCGCCGAGAATTCCTGCCCGAAAGAGCCCGAACAGAACCTGCAGGACAGCAGCAGCGACACCCACGGCCAGTGCAGCCTTGTAGGCGTCGGGGTTGCCGGGGCCGCCGAAGTCACTGATGCAGCCAAAGACGATGACGATTAAGCCTGCCGCCGGGCCCTTAATTGTCAGCTCGCTGTTACTGATGAACGTGGTCAGGATCGACCCGATGATCGCGGTAAAGATGCCGGCAATCGGCGGGTACCCACTGGCAATCGAGATGCCCAGGCACAGCGGCAGAGCGATCAGAAAAACCAGCAGGCCGGAGGTCAGGTCCTGTTTCAGGTATTTGGTAAATCCGGCGGCGTTACCGCGTGGCACATCACCGCTCGATGGAACACTCATGCGACTGATTCCTGAAGTTGTTGGCTGATTGAACGGCGCGCGTCTTCTCATTGATCAGCGCGACCGGTTGCATTGAGGCTGCCGGCCGCAGCGGGAATTTGGCGTTGAACGTGCAACGCCAGGCCGGGGGCAACGACGCTTCAATCAGCAGGCGGGCGGTGCTCGCGGAGCCAGGTTGCTCCGGGCACTATGCGGCGAGAGCAGCAGTCGCCGTTCACTCAAGTTCTCGCCCCGGCACTCGTTCGCGGACAACGACGCCGCTGGCAGGCCGCAGAGGGCGAGATCATCGAACTCGATGTCGGACTCGAACGCGTCGGTGCTCTCTTCATTCAGCGGAGCAGCCGGAGTGGAGTCGCCGGTCGAACCATCTGCCCAGCAGAACGCGTCGACGAGACTGCTCGACAATCCGAGCAGCACGTTCAGGGCGATAGCCAGGCAAAGTAACCGGGACAGATTCATACAGCTTGTCTATCCAGTTTTCCCAGATGGGTCAACTCGCCTCTGATCACGCAAGTACGTCATGGGCGACGTTTCCAGCGATATTCGTCAGCCGGAAATCGCGGCCCTGGTACTTGAAAGTCAGTTTGGTGTGATCCATGCCGAGAAGATGCAGCAGCGTGGCGTGGAAGTCGTTGACGTGCAGTGGGTTTTCGACCGGAAAGTATCCCAGATCGTCGGTTCTGCCGTAGGTGAGACCCGGCTTCGATCCGCCGCCGGCCATCCAGACCGTGAACGCGTCCTTGTGATGGTCGCGACCAGCGTTTGGTTGCGGCTTGCCGTCGTTCGCGCTGCCCTGCAGCATTGGCGTGCGACCAAACTCGGCCCCCCAGACGACCAGCGTGTCATCGAGCATTCCCCGCTGTTTCAGGTCCTTGATCAGTGCCGCGATCGGCTGATCGACCTGCTTCGTCTTGTTTTCGATGCCGGGGAACACGCTGCCGTGATGGTCCCAGCCCTGATCGTAAAGCTGCACGAAGCGGACACCACGTTCGACCAGCCGCCGAGCCAGCAGGCAGTTGTTCGCGAAGCTCGCCTTGCCCGGCTGAGTGCCGTACAGCTCGTGCGTCTCTTTGGTTTCCTGGCTGGTATCCATCAGCTCGGGCACTGCCGACTGCATCCGGAACGCCATCTCGTACTGAGCGATCCTCGCGGCAATCTCCGGGTCACCGACGTCGGCAAGCTGCAGCTGGTTGAGCGAGTTGACACGGTCGACCGTCTTGCGGCGAGCTTCCGACGAGATGCCTTTGGGATTCGACAGGAACAGCACGGGATCGCCCGAGCTGCGGAATTCGATTCCCTGATAAGCACTCGGCAGGAAGCCGCTGCCCCAGAGGCTGTTGCCCGCTCCGGCAACCGAGCCTGTGATCATGACGACGAACGCCGGCAGGTTTTCGTTCTCGCTGCCCAGCCCGTACGTGACCCAGCTTCCGAGACTCGGTCGACCGAACTGCCCGAACCCGGTCTGCATGAAGAGCTGTGCCGGACCGTGATTGAAGTGGTCGGTGTGCAGCGTCTTGAGGATACACAGCTCGTCGGCAACGCCCGCCAGATGCGGCAGCTTCTCGGACAGCTCGATGCCCGACTCGCCGTGCTGCTGGAACTTGAACCGCGTGCCCATCATTCGCAGCTCGCCGCGCAGAAACGCGAAGCGCTGGCCTTCGAGCAGCTCCTTCGGACACGGCTGGCCGTCGAACTTCGTCAGCGTCGGCTTATAGTCGAACAGGTCCAGGTGCGACGGTGCTCCGACCATGTGAAAGAAGATTACGCTCTTCGCGCGAGCCGGAAAGTGCGACCGTCTGGCCGCCGTTGGATTCTCCGGCGTCGGCGTTCCGGCAGCAGGCAGGTCGCTGCTCAGCAGACTGGCCAGCGCCAGCGAACCAACACCTGTCCCAACGGACTGCAGCAGCTCGCGCCGAGTGGCGGTCTGAATCTGTTCGGTGAGTGGATTCATCGGAACCCCGGTTCTTCTTGTTCTTATTGCCACGAGCTTCTATCCGGTCTGTCCGGATCGCCGCGACGCAGCAACCTCAGGACGAACAGAATCACTCCCACAATAACAAACAGCGGGATGAAAACCTTCGGTCGGCGGACGG
>JAPOLP010001063.1 GCA_029977045.1 Planctomycetota bacterium | reverse complement strand
TACGATTGCGGGCTCATGCCGCCAAAGGCGTTTCCGCCTCGGATACTGCCGTGATCTATCTGGAACTGGCCGGCGGACCAACTCAGCATGAGACGTACGATCCAAAACCGCTGGCTCCGGCTGAATACCGAGGCCCGCTGAACGCGATCTCGACCTGCCTGCCAGGCGTCCACTTCAGCCAGTACATGGCCGAGCAGGCGAAGGTCGCGGACAAGCTCGCGGTCATCCGCTCGATCTGGCACGACTCGGGCAGCCACGGCACCAGCGCTCACATGACGCAGAGCGGCTACTACCTGCGGGATCGCCAGAACCGCGAGAACGAAATGCCGAGCATCGGGTCGCTGACGGCCCGCATTCGGGGAGCCAACGCAGACGGAATGCCGGCCTTCGTCTCGATTCCCACGAGCATGAGGTTCGGTCGTGCCGGATGGCTCGGCAAAGGCTTCAATCCGTTCGAGACTGCCAGGAACGCTGACGACAAGAACTTCACGGTTCCGAATCTGACACTGGTCAGCGGTCTGAGCGACGAACGGCTGACAGACCGTCGAGCCCTGCTGTCCGGCTTCGACGAAGCCCGCACGATCGTCGACAACCGCGGCGTCACCGAAGCAACCGACGACTTCACTCGCCAGGCTTTTGAGATGGTCACCGGCGACGCCGCTCGCAAGGCGTTCGCGATTGAGGAAGAGACCGACGGAACGCGCGACCGCTACGGTCGCAATTCGATCGGTCAGAACGTCCTGCTCGCTCGGCGACTGGTCGAACGCGGAGTGACCTTCGTGACCGTCCGCTGCAACTCGCTGGGAAGCTGGGACGATCACAACGGCATCGCCAAACGGATGCAGGACAAAGGCCCCGGCTACGACCAGGCCGTCGCCGCTCTGGTCAGCGATCTC
This sequence comes from Planctomycetota bacterium, assembly GCA_029977045.1. Lineage (GTDB taxonomy): Bacteria > Planctomycetota > Planctomycetia > Planctomycetales > Planctomycetaceae > JAPOLP01. Next base: position 1,559 of record JAPOLP010001063.1, on the reverse strand, counting down.
TACGAGACCGGGCTCTACAAGAAGGTCATGGTCGTCGCGATGGGCGAGTTTGGTCGCACGCCGCGAATCAACAAAAGCGCCGGTCGCGATCACTGGGGCCAGGTCATGAGTGTTGTCATGTCTGGAGGCGACCTCAAGGTCGGACAGGTCATCGGGGCTTCCGACAGCCAGGGAGCTGTCCCAACCGAGCAGCCGTACCGCCCCGAGCACGTCCTCGCGACGCTGTACCGCCACCTGGGCATCGACCCGCAGACAACGTTCTTCGATAACGCCGGTCGCCCGCGCTACGTCCTCGAACGCCGCGAGCTGATCCCCGAACTCGTTTGATTTGAGTCGAGCATCGAGTTGCCGTGTCAGGTAGCGGAACGGCGCAAGCCGTCCGGCGTCGCCCCTCGTCTTTAACCAGCCGGAAGGCTCGCGCCCTTCCGCTATTTGACCTCAGCCCAGACGGCGACTTCGACGGCGGCGTCGAGCGGCAACTCGTTCGAGCCGACGGCGAATCGTGTGTGGCTGCCTGCGTCGCCAAAGACATCGGCCAGGAAGTGCGAGGCGCCGTTCATGACTGCGGGCTGGCTCGTGAAACCGTCTGCCGAATTGACGAAGCCCTCGACGCGGACGATGCGTTTGATGCGGCTCAGATCGCCGATCACACCTTTGATCTGCACCAGACAGTTCAACGCGCAGAGCTTCGCCGCCTCGGCGCCGGTTTCGATATCGAGATCGCTGCCGACCTTACCGGTGTAGGCAAGCTTGCCATCACGCATCGGAAGCTGGCCGCTCGTCACGACCAGATTTCCGAACTGAACCGCCGGAACGTAGGCCCCGACGGCGGCAGGTGCTGCCGGGATTTCGATGCCCATTTCCGCAAGCCGTGCTTCAGGAGTGTCGCTCATGGTGCTTCTCTTGAATTGCTGAGTCAGGGTTTTCTGCCGACGTACAGCGTCGCGATGCCGAACGTCAGCGGTGTAAACGTCACGTCGGTCAAGCCGGCGTCGCGCATCAGTGAGCAGAGTTCCTCGCCCTGCGGAAACTGCGAGACCGACTGGGGCAGATAGTTGTAAGCGGCTTCCTGATTCCGCGCCAGCAACTGGCCGATGCGCGGCAGGATGTTGCGGAAGTACCAGCGGTAAACGGCTCCGAAGAGTCGGTTCGTCGGCATCGAGAATTCGAGCACCGCGACCTGGCCGCCGGGCTGGCAGACGCGAGTCATCTCGCGCAGGCCGCCGAGCGTGTCGGACACGTTCCTCAGTCCGAAAGCGACGGACACGATCTGAAACGAGTCCGCGTCGAACGGCAGCGTGAGTGTGTCAGCTTCCAGAAACTCGATCGGCGCGGCTGTCGAGTTCGGACCGACCAGCTTTGCGGCTTTCTCACGCGCGATGACCAGCATCTCGTGCGTAAAGTCGGTTCCAACGACCGGCAAGCTCCGACCGGCCTTCTTCCAGAACGCGATGGCCAGATCGCCGGTTCCTGTGCACACGTCGAGAATCGGCGCGTCGGTGTTCGGTCGAACTCGTCGAACTGTCCGCCAGCGCCAGTAAATATCGACGCCGCCAGAG
>JAPOLP010000555.1 GCA_029977045.1 Planctomycetota bacterium | reverse complement strand
GGCCCCTCTGGGGGGCCGGTCTGGTGTCCCCGCCGTCACTGAAGAAAGCTCCCCCGGACCGAGCGGCAGGATTCCGCCGACCTCCCGCCGGTCCCGGAACCAGCGTCAGGACGAGGCTCCGAAATGCCGGCTTAGCGTCCGCAGACGATGGACCTGGTGCGAAGTGACGACCCCAATGACCACGAGAATCGCGGCGAAGATCAACGGGTAATGCCAGGGAACCGCCTCTTCCGGCCGCATCCACAGAAACGTCGCGTACGACGCCAGCGAAACGCTGGTCATGAACAGCACCAGCCCCTCGTGGAAAAATAGCCCGGACGCCGCGATCAGCAACGGATAAACGACCAGCAGCGGCCCGACCGGATCGGCAGCAATCAGCAACATCTGCGTGAGGAAACCGGCGTCAGCTGCCAGCCACGCATAGCGAGACAGCAAAGCCAGCTTCTCGCTGCGCTGAACTCGCTGGAACAGGAACGCCGAAATCGCCCAGTACCCAAGCAGCTGCAGAATAACACCGTGCTTGACGTCGCCGATGTCGCCGGTCAGCCACGAGAAGTGAACAATCAATCCGCCGAGCAGAATCGCCGCCCAGCGTGACGCCAGAGCCGGCTCGCGCCGCAGCCAGCGTCGCCACAGGTGATAAACGCCCTGAGCACTCGCCGCGACGGACTCGCCGCGCAGATAACAGTCAAGATCCTCGGCCAGCTCCTCTGCCGACTGGTACCGCTGCTCGGGACTCTTCTCCAGACACTTCAGACAGATCGCTTCAAGATCGCGCGGCACATGCGGATTGATCCTTCGCGGTAATTCCGGATCAGCTTCCATGACCAGAACCAGCGTCTCCATCGCGTTCGGCCCGTGCAGCGGCAGCCGCCCCGTGATCGCTTCGTACAGAATCACGCCCAGACTGTAGATGTCGCTGTGCGGCCCGACATTGTCGAGCCGTCCTGCTGCCTGTTCCGGCGACATATAATTCGGAGTGCCGACGATCAGCCCCGACCCGGTGCACGACCCATCGTCGCGGCTGACTCGCGCGAGACCGAAGTCAGTCACGAAAGGATGCCCGGCCTCGGAAATCAGAATGTTCGACGGCTTGAGGTCGCGATGCACGATCCCGTTGCGATGCAGATAACCAGCCGCTCGCGCAACGTCACGAATTATCTGCGCGGCCTGGTCGAACGTCAGCACGTCATGCGGCCCGGAAGCCGCCAGCCTTTGCGTCCGACGAGCAGACCCGCCCGTCGCTGAAGAAGTTGCGGCGGTACTGCCTGTACTGGCCACCGCCGACTGGGCCGGCCCGGCTGCGAGTATCTCGTTCAGCCCGCGTCCTTCGACGCAGTCCATCGAAAAATAGTGCTGCCCGTTGACCTCGCCGACTTCATGGATGCCAACAATGTTCGGATGGCTGAGTCGACCGGCCGCCTGAGCTTCCTGGTAAAACCGCCGGATGTCATCCCGCGACGCCAGTCGGTTCACGAGGATCATCTTGACCGCGACAATCCGGTCGAGATCAACCTGCCGGGCGCGATACACGACGCCCATGCCGCCACGGCCCAGCTCCTCATGCAGCTCGAACCGGCCAAACGTCCGCAGCTCACTGCGTTCCTGCCCCGCAGCACCGCGTCGAATCCCAGCACCGCCCTGCCCTGCACCGCCGACAGATTCTCCCCTCGCGCCGCCTGATCGTCCGCCGCTGCGGTCCAGAATGCATGTTTCATCCGACTCGGCCTGCCCAAGCGCTTCGATCAGCGTCGATCCGAATTCGAGATCCGGCGTCATCGCATCGAGCGTCAGCAGCGGCTCAACAAACGGCTGCAGCTCAGGATTCGCCTGCAGCAGCACTTGTGCTGCCTGCGCATCACTCCGCTGCACGGCACTGAGGTACTGATCGAGCTTTGCCGCCAGTTCAGCATCCTCGGTATCCGAATCCAGAATATCCTCGCTCATACAACTCGCCACCGCAGTCAACAGGAAACTCAAACGCAGCACAGTGGTACGCTAACAATGTCCAAACGGAATTCCAGGCCCGACTGAGCCAATTACGTTCCGCACCGGCGCAGCGAATCGCCCGCCCCTGACTGCAGGCCTCTCGGGGATGAAGCAGGCAGACCATGCCGACGTGGCCGTCCGTCAGCAAGCGCCGAATCCGTCAATCAGACGCACCTGACAGACGCGCGAGCCGGCCAGTACCTTCAACAATCAGGTACTCACGATTCTTGTCAACGGACAGGAACGACTCCGTGATCCCAGAAGGCCACCGCACGTCGATTCTCTGAATCGTTGCCGAGTGGCCGAGCCCGAATATAAGAACGCGTTCGTTGCTGGCCTGATAACCGTCTCCCGCAGTGAGCTGACGAGTGATCGTAAGATTCTCAGTCTGAACGACGACGGTCGTCCCGTGAGCATCACGTGCTGACGTCGTGCCACAAATCCGCAGTGCCACAAAGGCATTGGGCTCACGACTCGTATTCGTCAGCAATGTCGCCGGTTGATCGAGGTGACAGATCACGACGTCCTCGAATCCGTCCCGGTTCCAGTCCAGCCGGGACATGCCTCGCCCGAGCACGCGACGATCGAAATACGGCCCCACAATCTCGGGCTCGCGCTCCCAAAACCGCCCGGTCCCGTCATTCGAGAAGAACTGCGCCGGCATCGTGTAGGGACGACCATACCGTCGATAGTCATCAATGTGTCCGTTGGCAATCAGAAGATCCAGATGACCATCGAGGTCCGCATCCAGAAACTGCGTGCCGAAGCCCAACAGATCACGGCCCGGTTCGGCCAGGCCAGCTTCCCGCGTCGCGTCGCTGAACACCACCGCCGTATCAGTCAGATAGAGCGTGTTCGTCTCGTTCAGAAAGTTGGTAACAAACACGTCCAGCGTGCCGTCGCCGTTGGCATCACCAGCGGCGATGCCCATACAGCCTTCCGCGCGCCCGTCCCGATTGACGGCTGCCCCCGACAGCAGGCCGCTCTCCACAAACCGCGGCATCCCGGAACTATTGCTGCCCGCATTGACAAACAAAGAGTTCGCGACGGTGTCATTCGCAACGAACAGACTGAGTCGGCCGTCCTGACTCCAGTCCGCCGCAACAACTCCAAGTCCTTTTCCGTTGGAATTCTGGATTCCTGCCTCGTCAGTGGCATTCACAAACCGTCCGTCGCCGCGATTCAAAAACAGCTGATCCTGCTCGCCAGGAAAATGAAACGGCATGCACATTCGAGGATGACCGTCGTCATGCTGGCACACATCCTCGAACACAGTGTCACCGGACAGGTAGTTCACAGAGTAAATATCCGGGAGAGCGTCTCCGTTGAGATCCGCCATAACGCAACTCGTCGACCAGCGAGGGTCCCCAATACCGGCCACGTCCGTGACATCCTCAAACGTTCCATCACCGTTGTTTCGGAAGAGTCGGTTCCGACCGATATTCGCCACGTGCACGTCTGGAAAGCCGTCGTTATCGAAATCACCAATCGCCACACCGGTGCTGAATCGGTTCTCGGCGAGACAGACGCGGTCCGTCACATCTTCAAACCCGTGCGTCGCCAGATTGCGATACAGTCGGTCGAGGTATCCGTTGTTCTCATCGCGAACTGGCCACTGACAGCCCTGTGTGAAGTGCAGATCGGGCCAGCCATCCTGATCAAAATCCAGTACGCCAGCCCCGCCCCCATTGAACTCGTACATTCGCTGCCCTTCTCCGGCAGGAGACGGACTGTTGAAGTACTGAAACGAAATACCAGCCGCCTCGGCATCGTCTCGAAAAGACACGTTGCTGGTCATACTGGCTACGATACCGGGAGCCTCCGGTGACACCGACGTCCATCGCGGCAGAGGAAGGTGCGACAGATTCAGCTCGACAGACGCTATGCGACTGCAGACCACGGTCAACGGCGCGGTTTCGAGCTGCCTGCTCAGCTCTGCCAGCTGCGGTTCGACCCACGTGGCATTGGGGTAGCGGTCCCGCGCAAGGACACACCAGCCCCACGCTTCCCACAGCCGACCAACATCTTCCAATGCTCCAATCAGCTGCTGGATCGGCTCACTGGAAACGAGCCTGCTTGAACGCACGACGTCACGATGTTCCTGCAACATTTGAAGGCGACTCAGCTGCAGACGCATGGCCGACGCATTCTCATCGTCCCCCTCGCTGCTCAGGTAGCGGTAGAGTCGATACGTCGCGATCCGGCTCGTCGAATCCCGTTTCCAGGCTTCCCAGTAACATCGAGCAGCAGCGTGCGGCTGGCCATCGTGAGCAGCCAGATTGCCTCGCATGATCCACAACGTCGCACTGTCAACCTGCTTCGTCTGCTCATCAGCGAGCAGGTTTCGCAAAAACGCATATTGCTTCTGTTCCCAGAGGATCGACGCCAGGGTCACTCGAGCCTGCACGCACTTCGGGCTGGACTCAAGCGCGCGAGTCAGCAGTGTGATCGCATCTTTCAGATCGCCAGAATTCCGCGCGTGCCAGGCAAGGCCTGTCAGTACGCCAGCGTCATCCGGAGCCACGCGCCGCCAGCGCTGCAACTCGTCAGCATTCAACAGAGCGACGTCTTCTGACCACAGCAGATCAAGAAACTCCGGATAGAAGACGCCCTGCCGATACAAACGCAGCACAAACGGCGTCGCCTCACTCGCACGGCCCTGGATTCCGAGCAGACTGACCAACTGAAACAACCCGTTGCGATCGTCCGGCTCCCG
>JAPOLP010000815.1 GCA_029977045.1 Planctomycetota bacterium | reverse complement strand
GCCGGGGTTGGAGCGAGGCACGAGCGAAACCCCGGGGCTTCCTTCGCAAGCTCAGTCCAGATCGTAGGGTGCGTGGAGCGGGCTACGTCACAATGTCGGTGCGTTACGCGAACGGCAATCGCATGATGAATGTTCCGCCCCATACATACCCTGCCCGCGTAACGCACCATCTTCAAACGATGTTCGCTCCACGCACCCTACGGCAGCTCGCAGGGCGAACTGCTACTTGACGTCCTTGATGCGGATGTCTTTGAACTCGGCCCACATCGGGACGCCAGCGTGCAGTTGCAGAGCCAGCACGCCGTCCAGCCGGGCTGCCTCGGGATGGTTGTCGGTGCAGTCGAGAATCAGGCGACCGTTGAGGTAATGCCGGATGTTGTGGCCCTTGGCGATGATGACGACGTCGTTCCAGGCATCGACTTTGAACAGGCTGGCAAATTCCTCGTCGGTGATCAGCGAGCCAACGATCTGCTGCTTCCCGTCAGCACCCCAGACAGCCTGCTGCCCGACCAGGCACATCCGACCGCGTTTTCCGCCTTCTTCGTAGATGAACCCGGCCACGCTCGGCAGCTTGTTCGAGTTCCGGATCTCATGCTGATAGCCACGCACCACCCACTTGTTGCGCACTTTGTCGTCGGTGATGTGCGTCGAGCGGTACTGGATCCCGGAGTTGTTCTCGCTGGAAACCCGGAACGAAAGCCGCAGTTCGAAGTCGCTGGTCTTTCCGTCCTTCCAGATAAGAAACGTATTCCCGTTCGCGCGATTCTCTTCGGTCGTTTCCCCGTGGATCACGCCGTCCTTCACTGACCAGAGCCGCGGATCCCCATCCCAGCCAGACAGGTCCTTCCCTTTAAAGATCCGCCGCATCCCCTCAGTTTCAGCCGGAGCCTGCTTCGAGGCGTCATCGGCTGACACTGCGCTGGTGAATGACAATGAGAGACACAGGGCAAAATTGAAGAGTCGTTGCATGGCAGAAGCAGAGCCTTTCGTAGCGAAGTTGAGTTTGGCGGCAGTTACCGGGTGCAGAGATGATCCTCTCAATTCCCGGCAAAGCGTATCACGGGATCGACGGCTCGTAGAGCGACCTGCACCGGCTTGCTCATCTCTGTTGGTTTGCTGGCGGAATCGGGAAGTCAGCAGGAAGAGACTCGCTCGACTTCAAACGGGATTCGTGACGATCCGCCGCCCACTGACGAAACGTCTGACTGCGAAGCCTGACGGCATTTACTGTATGGTGGCGTTTTGAGGATGCCTCGTAACGCGATGATGCTCTGCCATGTCCGACACAAACGACGTCAGCCACTGGATTGATCAGGTCAAAGGCGGCGATTCTTCTGCGGCGAATCGTATCTGGCAGCACTATTTTGACCGGTTAGTGCAGGCAGTCCGCCGTCGCCTTGTCGGGCAGAATCGGGCGGTCTCTGACGAAGAGGACATCGTTCTCAGCGTTTTTGACAGCTTCTACGCTGCCGCCGAAAACGGTCGGTTTCCTGATCTGTCGGATCGAGACGATCTCTGGCGGCTTCTGCTGCGAATGTCGGCACGGAAGGTGACCGACAAGCGGCGGCACGATCTGCGTCAGCGGCGGGGCGGCGACGTCGTGGTTCATTCCCTGAACGAGGCCGGAGAAGACGAGACGATCATCGAAGCCATCGGGGATGAGCCGTCGCCCGAAATGGTTCTGATGATGCAGGAATCGGTCGAGCAGTTTTTTTCACATTTAGGTGTCGGGCACCTGCGGGATTTGGCGGTTGCCAGGTTAGAGGGGTATTCAAACGCGGAACTTGCCCAGCGTTTTGAGTGCTCAGAGCGGACGATTGAGCGTCGTCTGCACCTGATTCGAGAGAAATGCCAGCAGGAGCTGTTCACCGACCATGACCATTCGCCAGAAGAAACTCCCGATTGAAACTCTGGAACGGATCGACGACCTGTGTGCGGAGTTTGAACGCGGTTGGCAGTCTGAGACTCCAGCAGCAATCGAAGCCGTATTGGCCGGCGACATCCCCGACCTCGCGCGAGACGTCCTGCTGGCGGAACTTGTCGTTCTGGAGATTGACTACCGTCGCCGACGCGGCGAGTCGCCGACCAGGCAGGAGTATCTCGATCGATTTCCCGACAATGCGAAGGTCATCAACGATGCCCTCGCGGACGAAGTTAAGCCAACGGGAGCGTTCGTGCCGCCGACAATGGGTCGCCTGTCAGAACTCTTTCCCTCGCTTGAGATCATTGAACTGCTCGGTGCCGGAGGCATGGGGGCCGTCTACAAGGCTCGTCAGGAAGGTCTCGATCGAGTCGTGGCGCTCAAGATTCTCCCGGAAGAGTTCGCCCATGATGTGAAGTTCGCACTGCGGTTTACCCGGGAGGCTCGCACGCTGGCGAAACTCAATCATCCCAGCATCGTTTCAGTCTACGAATTCGGAAATGTCGAGGACACGTACTACTTCCTGATGGAATTCGTGGACGGCCCTACGCTGCGTGACGTTGTCTGTGCGGGGCACCTGTCGCCCGAGCACGCACTGGCGATCGTGCCGCATCTGTGCGACGCGCTGCAGTTCGCTCACGACAAAGGCGTGATTCACCGCGACATCAAGCCGGAGAACATCCTGATGGCGTCAGACGGTTCGGTGAAGATCGCCGACTTCGGTCTGTCGCGGATCGTCGGGAGTGACAACCAGGCGACGGCCCTCACCCGCACTCATCAGATCATGGGCACACCGCGATACATGGCTCCCGAGCAGATGGAGGGTTCGCGCAGTGTTGACCACCGAGCCGATATCTATTCGCTGGGCGTCGTCTTCTATGAAATGCTGACGGGCGAACTGCCGATCGGCCGCTTCGAAGCGCCGTCGCAGAAGGTTGAGATCGATGTCCGGCTGGATGACGTTGTGCTGAGAACGCTGGAGAAGGAACCGGGGCGTCGTTACCAGCATGCCAGTCAGATCAAGTCCGACGTGCAGAACATCACGTCGACGGTAAACCCGGCATTGGCCCAGACCGTCATCAAGCCGGCAGACACTCCAGACGGAGGGACGCGTTCAGCAGCGAATCTGGAACAACAGGAACTGGCCGGCAGGCTGTTGTTGACGCGTCGGCAGTTGATGGAACGCGTCGAGAACTCGCTGAGGCCGCTGTTTCGCGGACAGTTGGTACAGATGCTGATCGGCGTGGCCATCATTCTGCTGGGTGTCCAATGCTGGGCACGAAACACCGACGTTCCGCATCGACTGATCTGCGGTGTGATTCTGCATGTCTACGGAGTCGTCTTCATCGGCACTGCCGCTCATGTCTGCACGCGCATCAAGAGAATCGACTACTCCCGACCAGTCAGTGAGATTCGCGACGGACTCAGTATCGTCAGGACCGCTTACTTGCGCTGTGGTCTGGCGATCGGGTATCCGTGGTGGCTAATGTGGATTCCGGTTGGCGTCGCTGTAGGGTTCGACGATGTGCTGCACCCGTACTC
>JAPOLP010000415.1 GCA_029977045.1 Planctomycetota bacterium | reverse complement strand
CAATCGGGTGCAGGTGTTTCAGGACTCGGGCGAATTTGTGGGGATTGCGGGTGCGCCGGATAATCGACCGGCGGTACAGTACCCCTACGATCTCGCTCAGGATGCGGGCGGGAATCTGTGGGTTGTCGAGTACGGCGGCAATCGCGTAACGAAGATTACAATCGACGGGCAGACGCTCGGCGTGTTCGGATCGTCGGGCGGAGGCAGCGGTCAGTTCGCGACGCCGTGGGGCATCGCCGTTGCGTCGGACGGGCGAGTCATCGTGTGCGATACGGGCAATCGTCGACTGGTGGAGCTGGTACCGTGAATTTCAGGCGGCTGATCAGAACGCTGTTTCCGCAACCGCGACAGGCGGTGAGCTGGCGTTCCGCGACTCCGCTGATTCTGTTTCTGGCCGTCTTCGCCGCGACCTGCATCGGACTCGAACAGAATCGCGTCCTGCTGTTTGAACGCCCCGCCGCGTTCTGGCTGACGATTCTGACCAGCTGGCTGTGGTGGATTCATCTGGCCGGCCGAGCTGGTCTGGCCCGCTTCCGATCGAACGCGTCGCTGTTCGTGCGGCTGCTGTTTGCCGGAGCCCTGATCATGGTGCTCGCCGAGCCGCGAGCCGTCCGAACTCGCGACGTTGTCTCCGTCGTGTACGCGCTCGACGTTTCCGATTCGATCGGCGATGCGTCCGTTGACGAAGCTCTTGAGTTCGTCGCCAGGCAGGTCTCGGAAAAACCGGAGAACGACGAAGCCGGACTGATCGTCTTTGGTGGAACGGCGGCGGTTGAACTGCCTCCGCGAAAGGTCTTTCCGTTTGAGGGCGTCGTCGCGTCTCATGTTCAGCGGGACGCAACAAACATCGAACAGTCGCTCTCGCTGGCCGCCGCAATGCTACCCGCAGAGAACCGTGGCCGCATCGTGCTGATCAGCGACGGAACTTCGACGGGCGGCAGCCTCAACCGGCAGCTCGATGAGCTGAAGTCGCGAGGTATCGCCGTCGATGTTCTGCCGGTCGAGTACCAGTACGACCGCGAAGTCTGGATCGAACGCCTGGAACTGCCGCAGTACGTGAAGCTTGGCGAGGACTACGAAGCGTCGGTCGTCGTCTCCGCGTTGCAGGCAGGTACAGGCACCCTTACGCTTCGCGAAAACGGGCAACTGATCCAGGAAGCACCGGTCGAATTCACTGCTGGCAAGAACCGGTTTTCAGTTCCGATCAACGTAGGCGAGGCCGGCTACTACGAGTACCAGGCAACAATCGACGTTCCTCGCGGACAGGACAATCTTCGGCAGAACAATACGGTGCTCAGCTTCCTGTTCGTCGAGGGTGAAGGCCGCATTCTGGTCGTGACCGACCCGGCTGGCCCTGACGAAGAATGGAAGCCTCTGGTCGAGGCACTCGACGCGACCGAACGGGCTGTCGAAGTCCGCACCGCCAACGAGTTCCCTTACGACCCGCTCTCGCTGATGCCGTACGACTGCGTTGTCTGGGTGAACACACCTGCCGACGCATTCGACGAAGCCCAACTCGAAGCAATGCACGATTCCATTCGGGATCTTGGCACCGGATTCCTGATGGTCGGCGGTCCAAACGCGTTCGGACCAGGTGGCTACCGCCGGACGCAGATCGAGAAGGCGCTGCCGGTTTCAATGGACGTTTCGCAGAAGAAGGTCCTGCCAAAAGGCGCGCTGGCCATCATTCTGCACACCTGCGAATTTCCAGAAGGCAATGCCTGGGGCAAGAAGATCACCATTCAGGCCATCAAGGTTCTGTCCGAGCAGGACGAGGTTGGCGTCCTCGTCTTTGATGGCGGCACGGAAGAATGGCTCTTCAAGCTGACGCCGGTCTCCGACTTCGAGTGGATGGTACCGAAGATCAACGGTGCGGCGATCGGCGATATGCCCAGCTTCGCTCCGACAATGAACATGGCCATTAAGGAACTGAAGGCCAGCGATGCAGCCGCGAAGCACGTCATCATCATCTCTGATGGCGATCCCGGTGCCCCGGAGCCTGGCGTGCTGAAGGCGTTCCGCGACAACAAAATCACGATCTCGACCGTGTCAATTTTCCCGCATGGTGGCGCGGAGGTGGGGCTGATGCGGCAGATCGCCGAAGCCACCGGTGGCCGCTACTACTTCCCGTCCGACCCCAACCGCCTTCCATCGATTTTCATCAAGGAAGCCAAGACGCTCAAACGCGTCATGATTCAGGAGAAGGAAGTTACGCCCGAGCAGGGGATCCTCTCGCCAATCATGAAGGGCGTCGATTCGATGGCCCCTCTGCAGGGCTACGTCCTGACGTCGTTGAAAGGCGGCGCTGAGCCGGTCCTGCAGACACCGATTGGTGACGAGCCTGATGAAGAAGAGAACGACCCGATACTCGCCAAATGGCGATACGGACTCGGAGCAACCGCCGCGTTCACGTCAGACCTTTCAACTCGCTGGGGCCGCGACTGGCTGAAGTGGCAGCAGTACCAGCCGCTCATCAAACAGTTGATCACAAACATTTCGCGAGTCCGGTCTCCCAGCCAGCTACGGCTCTGGACTTACGCGTCCGGCGGCGATGGCGTACTGATGGTTGAAGACTTCAGCCCGAACGAATCATTCCTCGAACTTGCCGCGATCGTCAGCGGCCCCGACGACCGCTCGGAAACTGTTACGCTGAGGCAGGTCACGCCTCGACGTTACCAGGCTCGCCTGCCACTGTGGGGACAAGGCCGGTATCAGGTGATTGTTCGCGGTGCCGGCGACGGTCGTGATGAAACAGTGACGGGTGGATTCATTGTCCCGTACTCGCCCGAGTATCTCCGCTTCCGCTCGAACCCGATCGCCCTGGAAGAAATTCGTGCCCGCACGGATGGCGAAGAACTCAAGGCTTCGACACCTGCCGAAGCTGTCTTCGGTCGCCGCGATCCGAAGGAAAGCTCAAACCCGATCTTCGACTGGTTCCTGATCGGCCTGGCAATTCTGGTTCCCGTCGATGTCGCGATGCGGCGGATTCAGATCTCACCAAAAGCGATTCTCGCGGCCCTGCGACGCAAGCCCGAAGCCGGCCCGGCGACGGCAACGATGAGCACCCTGCTGCAGCGCAAGCAGGAAGTGACTTCACGGATGGAAACTGCAAAACCCGAACGCAGAACACAGCCCCGAACGACGACAGTTCGAACAAACGCCTCGGCCCCCGCTGCCAGGCCTGCGGTTGAGCAGGCACCGAAGCAACCGCCTGCATCAACAAACACAGAAGGCACGACGACGTCGAAGCTTCTGGAGATGAAACGAAAACGTCAGGAAGAAGAACAGAGCTGACAATCACATTTTTCTCACACAAAGGCACGAAGGCACAAAACCAGACTGACTGCTTCTGTACTTCTTTGTGCCTTCGTGCCTTTGTGTGGGATTCAACGACTGCAACAGGACCCACTCATGACAAACACTGCTTTGCTGGAAGCGGAAGCTCAGGAATTCCGTGACGCGTTTGCCGAGATTCGCGCCGAGGTCGGCAAGGTGATCGTCGGTCAGAACCGCGTCGTCGAAGCAACGCTCACGGCACTGTTCTGCGGCGGCAACGTGCTCCTCGAAGGCGTGCCGGGCCTCGGCAAGACGGAACTCGTCAAAGCGTTCTCGCAGGTACTCGATCTCGAATTCCGCCGCATCCAGTTCACACCGGACCTGATGCCGGCAGACATCGTTGGCACAAATGTGATGACGACCGACGACCAGGGACGCTATCAGCTCGAATTCCGCGAAGGGCCGATCTTCACGCAGTTGCTGCTGGCCGACGAAATCAATCGGGCGACGCCGAAGACTCAGTCGGCTTTGCTGGAAACGATGCAGGAAGGCACGGTCACCGTCGGTGGTTATGTCCGGCGTCTTGAGCAGCCATTCTTTGTCATGGCGACGCAGAACCCGATCGAACAGGAAGGCACATTCCCGCTGCCCGAAGCGCAGCTCGACCGGTTCATGTTCAAAGTTGTCGTGCCGTTTCTCAGTCGCAGCGAACTGAATGACGTTGTCAGCCGCACGATTCTCAAGCAACCGATCGAACTGCCGCATCTATTCAATGCCGAGCGGATTCTGAAGCTGCGTTCGATTCTCGACAGTGTCGTCGTCGCCGATCCGATTCGCGATTTCGCCGTGCGACTGGTCCTCTCGACGCACCCCGACAGCGAATTCGCCGCAGGTACGGTTCGAGAGTTTGTCCGCTGGGGCGCCAGTCCGCGTGCCGCACAGTCGCTGATCAAAGCCGCCCGCGTTCGAGCACTCAGCGAAGGCCGGGCTCACGTCGCCTTCGAAGATATCCGCAACTTCGCTCCGGAAGTCCTGCAACACCGTGTCCTGCTGAACTACGACGGGCAGGCCGAAAACGTCTCTATGTCCGAGATCATCGCCGAAAGCATTCGCACGCTACCGGAAGATGCCGTCGTTCCGGCAGCAAGCTGAGGATTCCATCGTGATCGATGCGGGCCAGACATCGACTCAGCCAGCTGGAATGTCTTCGACAGGTGTCCTGAGCAGAATCAGTCGCGTCGCCGGGCGGCTCGCTGGTCCGTTTGTTGATCTTGTTCTGCCGTCTGTCTGCGCCTTCTGCGGCGAGTACCACCAGCCATCGGACTCGCTGGAGTTCAATCGCGATTCCATCCGCCTGTGCAACGACTGCGTCGGTTCGTTCCTTAAAGATACTCGAGAAGCCTGCCATCGCTGCGGTCGGCCAGTCGGTCCGTACTCATCCGATACGACAGCCGGCTGTGTGATCTGTCGCCCGACACGCCAGCGGTATAAAGAAGTCATCCGAATCGGCACGTACGACGATGAGCTGCGCACGGCCTGTATCCGCAGCAAAAGTCGCGGCTCTGAGCCCCTCGCCGCAGCTCTTGGCGATCTGCTCTTCTGCGAGCAGCGTGAGCGATTGCAGGCCATTGACGCCGACGTGATCGTCCCGGTGCCTCAGCACTGGCTGCACTGGTTCACTCGGCCGCACCACTCCGCCCTGACGGTTGGTGACCGACTGTCGAAGCACCTGCAAATCCCACTACGAGACGGCCTTGTCCATAAAGTCCGCCACACCGCCGACCAGTCCGGTCTCAACCGTGCCAGCCGGCTGAAGAACCTGCACCGCGCCTTCCGAGTCAGTCCACTCCGGCGAGTGGCCGGCAAACGCATCCTGGTCGTCGACGACATCCTGACCACCGGCTCGACCGCCAACGAGATGTCCAGAGCCCTCCGCACTGCCGGAGCCAAACACGTTGCCGTCGCAGTCATCGCTATTGTCAGATAAAAGTGTCGAGCGCTGCCGAATGTCCGGCGCCGACACCTGTTACCAAATCTTCCACCACGGTCGACGCGGTTTTGTCACGAACTCGACACACTCATCAACGCTTCCAGCGAACCAGAAAACTTTGTCGCTGTGATCCCGGTCAAGAAACCAGTTCGGATTCTGGTTCTCAATCGCGTCGATTGCTGCTGCAGCGTCGTCAGCTGTCTTATGGTCAGCGTGAGCGAGCAGCTTCTGCAGATGGGGAAGCGCGTCCGTACGTTGAGCGCCGGCGAGTAACATGCACGCGCGATATCGAACCAGAGTGGCTCGATCATTGAGCGCCTCAATGCCAAGCTGAAAGGCCTCGTCGTGACTTCTGCCATACCGAATGAGGTGGAAGACGCATGCCACGCGTCCCTGCCACTTGCTCATCTCGTGATACGCATCAGTCAGAT
>JAPOLP010000639.1 GCA_029977045.1 Planctomycetota bacterium | reverse complement strand
ATCAGTCTTCGCGGCCGTCGACCGAGCCGAACGACCTTACGACCTCGACCCCGAAGTCGAACGTCAGCGCCGCGAACTCAGCGACCAGATCGTCGCCCTGCAGGCCGAGCAGAAGTCGATCGACGACGAGATCAGGAAAGTCGGCGGAGGTGAACTCGCCGACCTCGAAAAACGCATCGCCGAGCTGAAACCGAAAACTGAACCGCAGTGCAAAAAGCCGGAGTTCGGCTATCACAGCGCGATCACCCCGAAGGCCGACGCGGAGAAGTGGATCGAAATCGATCTCGGACGCGACGTCGAAATCTCAAAAATCGTCATGCGACCCTGTCACGACGACTTCGCCGGAATCGGTGCCGGGTTTGGTTTCCCCGTGCGGTTTCGCGTCGACGCGTTTGTGGGCGACGAAACATCCTCCATCGAAATCGCCGACCAGACAAAGGCCGACGTACCGAATCCCGGTCTGGTCCCGTTTGAAGTCTCGATCGAGCCGCGCACGGCGAAACGGATTCGAGTGACGGCAACAAAACTCGTCGAACGACAGAACGACTTCATCTTCGCGCTGGCGGAATTGCAAGCATTCGACGCTGACGGAAAGAACGTCGCTGCCGGGTCGAGCGTATCGGCACTCGATTCGATCGAAGCGCCCGTCCGCTGGGGGAAGAAGAACCTGACCGACGGCATCTTCGCTGAGGCCGCCGATGAGCAGGCCATCGAACAACTGGCAGCCGCGACAAATCAGCGAGCTGAGATTCTGGCAAAACCTGAGATCGTCGAACTCTCGACAAAGAAGGATGCCGCCTCGAAACGGCTGGCCGAGACGCGTGAGAAACTCGGCGCGCTGCCGCAGGGGCGAATGGTGTACGCGGCGGCGACTCACTTCTCACGACAGGGCAACTTTATCCCGACCGAAGGGAAACCGCGTGATGTCCGACTGCTGCATCGCGGCCAGGTGACTCAGCCGAAGGACGAGTCGTTCCCCGGTGCGCTGCCGCTGTCGAATGATGCAAAAGTCCGGTTCGCACTCGGCGAGTCGGCTCCCGAAGGCGAACGCCGCGCCGCACTGGCTCGCTGGATCACGGATCACAACAACCCGCTGACATGGCGGTCGATCGTCAACCGCGTCTGGCAGTACCACTTCGGACGAGGCATCGTCGATTCGCCCAACGACTTCGGTCGGATGGGCCAGCAGCCGTCGCATCCGGAACTGCTCGACTGGCTGGCAGCCGAGTTCCGTGACAACGGCCAGTCCTTCAAAGCTTTGCATCGGTTGATCGTAACGAGTGCGACGTATCGACAGTCGTCAGCTCACAACGAAGAGGCCGCTGAAATCGACGGTGGGAATCAATATCTGTGGCGAATGGACCGCCGCCGGTTGTCTGCCGAGGAGATTCGCGATTCGATTCTGGCGGTCAGCGGCAAGCTCGATTTGAAGATGGGCGGTCCCGGTTACTACCTGTTCGTGCTGGAGAAGACGGCACACTCGCCGCATTACGAGTACCACCTGTTCGATCCGGAAGACGCCGCAACGCATCGCCGTTCGGTCTACCGCTTCATCGTGAGGTCGCAGCCCGATCCGTTCATGACAACGCTCGACTGCGCGGACTCATCGCAGAGCACTCCACGACGCGACGAAACCCTGACCTCACTGCAGGCCCTGTCGCTGCTCAACAACCGCTTTAACCTGTCGATGTCTGAGCATTTCGCGAAACGGCTCAGCAGCGAGCACGACGCCGTGCCGGAACAGGTTGAAGCCGCCTTCCGCCTCGTCGCTGGCCGCGCACCGTCGGCGGCTGAACGCGACCAGCTTGCCGCCTACGCAAAACAGCACGGCCTGCCGAACCTCAGCCGGGTGTTATTCAACCTCAGCGAGTTCGTCTTCGTCGATTGACTACTTCTTCGTCGCGATCGATTCATGAATGTGCAGGTACGACTCATCGACCGGGTAGTTGTTGAACTGGATCGTGTAGTGGTCTTCGAACCAGTCGCGGATGTCGGGGACGACGCCGTCGTCGTAGCTTGGATCGACGTGGAACAGGGTGCCCTGCTTGTTCGAGAGAATCTCGCCATCGTCGACGACGATTTCGCCGTGATGAATGACGTAGCGAGGCAGCTCGAACATGCGCTGGATGTCGTCATCGCGGCTGTAGATCGTAACGTCAGCATCAGCTCCGGGGCCGAGGTGCCATTTGCGGTCGAGGCCCAGAATCTTCGCCGGGGCGGCCCGCGTGATGATCGCGATTTCGTTGAGCGTATACTCGCGCGTCAGTTCGGACAGCGTGCAGCGGTCTTTCACTCCGGGCGGAGCCTTATCGAGCACGTCCTGGCGGCGTGAGCGATCCATCAGCAGGGCGATGATCTCCGGATATGCCATGAACGAGCCGCCGTTCGGGTGGTCGGTGCTCATGGCGATCCGCCACGGGTCGTCGACCAGCAGGTACCACTCAAGCCCGATCGCCCACTGCAGCGTGTGGACCATCGACTTGTTGCGGTACTCGATCGGCACGATGCCGCAGCCGGCCTCCATCTCCGTGTCGCCACTGAACCACTTCTTGCCAGTGACCTTGTGCAGGAAGTACCCCAGCGGGCCGTCGCCGGTCATT
The DNA here is from genome assembly GCA_029977045.1 of Planctomycetota bacterium. Classification (GTDB taxonomy): domain Bacteria; phylum Planctomycetota; class Planctomycetia; order Planctomycetales; family Planctomycetaceae; genus JAPOLP01. The sequence continues at coordinate 1,640 of JAPOLP010000639.1, read as the reverse complement.
GACGTCGTCTTGCTGAACATGACCTGTCCGACGTCGACGGTCAGGTTGTCGTGTGAGTTCACGTACTCGGCAAGATGCGGCACTTCCGACTTGAACGTCGCCTGATCGTTCGGGTCGCCACCGTAGCTGTGAAACTGGATGTGAGTGATGTGGCCGCGGTGGCCTTCCAGAGCCCGCATCGTGTCATGCGTCGTCGTGAAGTTGCCCGGCAGTCCCAGGTTGTTGCAGTGAACGTGCACGGGATGCGGAATGCCCAGCTCGTCAACGGCACCGGCAACGTTCCGAATGATGTCGCGCGGCGTGATCTGAAATGCGTCGACCTGCTCGTCGAGCGTTTCCGTGTTCCACTGACCGCTCTTCCAGGCCTCGACGCCGCCCGGATTGACAAGCTTCACCGCATAGCCCTTTGCCGCTCCGAGCAGCCAGCCGATGTACGCTTTCAGTCGTTCCGGCTCCTGCTCCTGCAGCTGCTTCATGATGTAATGGTTGTTACCCATCATCACGTAGAAGCCTTTGTCGATGACGGGCGTGTCTTCGAGTTCTTCGTGCGTGTGGCGGGCGGCGAGCGGCGGGACGGCGGCGTCGAACGCGGTCGTGTAGCCCAGGCCGGCATACAGGTAACCAGTCGCGAAGGTGCTCGGCACGGCGCCCACCGTGCCCGAACGAGTGAACTTGCCACGCCGAATCACCGGAGCCGTCCGCTTGTCGTCCGGCATCATTTTGCGAGCCGTATTGACCTTCGGCCCGGCGATGTGGCAGTGCATGTCGACGCCGCCCGGCATGATGATGTAGCCGGTGGCGTCGAGCGTCTTGTCGGCCTTGGCGCCGGGATCGCTCGGCGCTTCGATGATGCGGCCATCCTGAACCCAGAGGTCGCGAACCTCGCCGTCGATCCCGTTCTTTGGGTCGTAAACGGTGCCGCCTTTGATCAGTAACTGAGGCATTCGGAGCAGATTTCCTGGAGAAGTTTCCTGGTGCGGAGTTCTGTCGGGCATTTTGCGGGGATACAGCAGCGTCAGCAAGCAGCCCCACTTAGCACGTTCGGATGCTCGCGACTCAGCCCGTCCCCAGCTATATCAGATGAGTCGTCGTGCGGAAGCCGGCGCAGACATTCCAGCCAGCGGGACTGAACAGGCATGAAAAACGGGAAACACAATGCCGCTGATTGAAGTCAACGAAATCGACGATCCCAGGCTGCACGTCTATCGGCATCTGAAGAAGACAAACCTGACCCGCTGGTCCGGACAGTTCATCGCGGAAGGTAAGAAGCTGGTCGTGCAGCTTCTGGAAAGCGACTTCGGCGTCGAGTCCGTGCTGACCAGCGAGAAGTTCGTCGACCTGCTTGAACCGCTGGCGACGGGGTGTCGAGCAGACGTACCGATCTACGTTCTGCCGCACCGACTGGCTCAGATGCTCGTCGGCCAGAAGTTTCACGCCGGAATGCTCGGCTGCGGAATTCGTCGCGAACCGCTTCCACTGACAGAACTTGCAAGCCCGGATCGCAGACACCTGTTCGTCGCGTGTGCGGGCACGGAAAACCCGGACAACATCGGCGCGATCATTCGCATCTCTGCGGCTTTTGGAGTAACCGCTGTTCTGCTGGGCGCTGGCTGCAGCGATCCATTCAGCCGCCGCGCCCT
>JAPOLP010000703.1 GCA_029977045.1 Planctomycetota bacterium | reverse complement strand
CGATGGCCGGGTCTTTCGTGTTCATCCAAGTCTCCTTTCTCCACCCGGTTATGGCGGTCGTTAGTCAAATCAAGCCGGTTGCGTCTCGCAGGTTGAGACTCGATCGGCTTTTTGTTTTTGAATGCAGTCCAGCGAGAGAGAGACTGCTCAACCTTCGGGTTACCAGCTGTCGCTCAACTAACGCCTCATCGAGATGCTCAGGACTCGATCCGAATCGCGGCACAAAACCAGGTAAGACCGGCGGTCGTCGCTGCGTCGAACGGCGACCTGGACGGGGCGGGGCGTTTAAGACGCCTGTTCGAGTTTGCCAGGCGTCTTTTTCTGACCTTCGGAGAGCCACGAAATGAATTCCCGGGAAGCGATCAAGTTGAGCCTCGACATGGGCAACATGGTTGGGCTGGCGTACCTTGAGGACATGACGGATGACGAGCTGATGCAGCGGCCTGATCCGGGCTGCAATCACATCAACTGGCAGATCGGGCACCTGGTTGCTGCCGAGCATCAGATCATCGAAGGAGTCTCTCCCGGTTCGATGCCGGCTCTGCCGGACGGATTCGCCGAGCGTTACGGGAAGGAAACCGGCACGTCCGACGACGCAGCCGCCTTCGACTCGAAAGAAACGCTGCTGAGCGTCTTTCAGCAGCAGCGAGCCGCCACGCTGGCCGCTCTGGAGAAGCAGACGGACGAATCGCTCGACGCAGAATCTCCGGAGCCCATGCGGGCGTACGCACCAAATGTCGGGGCAGCGTTCAGTATGCAGGGCAGCCACTGGTTGATGCACGCCGGGCAGTGGGCCGTGCTGCGCCGGAAGATGGGGCGGGTTCCGCTGTTTTGAGATTCGGTCGGCAGGACTGGTGGGGCGGGGCTTTGGTTCGTTGGTGCCTGTAAGGCTGCGTCGTTGACGCAGGCTGGGCATAAACGGACTGAAGTCCGTTCTACGGTTGGAAATTGGCTGTGGATTTTCGGGGTGTGGCTTCGTTACTGGTGAGCGAGGTCTGTCGGGCGGTGGCCAAACCCGCCTTGAGCCTTTTTCGCGGCTCCTGATACCGTACGCGGCCTCACCTTCGCGTCATTTCACTCATCATCCCGAACCCCTTTCTCCTCGGGATGAGTTTCTGCGGTCCTCGCGGAAACGCCACTCCTTACCGACATGGACAGGAAGTCCAATGCTCCTCTCTCTCCCGTTTCGTCGCGGTCGGCGTCGTCACGCGCGCCGGAGTTCTGCTGTCGCGAGCGTCCGCTCCGAGTCTCTCGAACGCCGCACGCTGCTGACGACATTCACGGTCAACTCGACCGTTGACGCCGTCGACCCGGTCGTCGGAAACGGAATTGCCGAGGACGCGGATGGCGGGACGACTCTGCGAGCAGCCATCCAGGAAGCCAACGCCAGCGCCGATCCGGACATCATTCTGCTGCCGGCGGGAACCTACACGCTGACCCGCAGCGGGACGGGCGAGGACTCGGCGTTTCTGGGCGACCTCGACCTGACCGGCAACCTGACCATCATCGGAGCCGGAGCAGAGAATACAATCATCGACGGCGGTGATCTCGACCGCGTGTTTCAAGTGCTCGGCGGAGCCAACGTCACGATCGTTGGCGTGACGATCCAGAACGGAACCGCAGTCAACGCGTCCGGAATCATGAACTCCGGCAATCTCGAACTGATCGACTCGGTAGTGCAGAACAACGTCGCGGAAGGCGCCACGAATTCGGTCGGTGGCGGCATCGGCAACTCAGGCGGCAATCTGGTCCTGACGCGAGTCACCGTGCAGGGCAACTATGCCGAGATCAACGGCGGCGGCCTCTACAACAACGGCGGCGTGATCGTCGCTGAGGACAGCATCTTTCAGAACAACTCCGCCGATGGCGATGGCGGCGGACTGTCGATCTACAGCGGTTCGTTCTCGATGACCGGCGGCCTGATCGACAGCAACTCAGCGGCACTCGACGGCGGCGGACTGAGCACCGAAGACGCTCAGATCACGCTGACCGAGGTCACTGTCTCGAACAACGTCGCGACGTACGACGCTGGCGGAATCAACCTGTTCGGCACGGCTCAGGTAGCGCTGTTCGGCAGCACGGTCACGAGCAACCAGGCCGGAGCGTACGGCGGCGGCATTCGCAATCTCGGAGCAACACTCGGCCTTTCCGACACAACGGTTTCCGGTAACTCGGCTGTCGAGTCCGGCGGCGGCCTCGACAACGACACGGGACTCGCTGAAGTCGTCAACAGCCTGTTCCTGGGCAACGTGTCCAGCCTCTACGGCGGCGGAATCAACAACTACGGCGGCACGCTGGGCGTCAGCAACAGCACGTTCTCGGGCAATCAGGCTTACCAGGGCGGCGGTATCAACAACGGCGATTCCGGCACCGCCACGATCGTCAACGCAACGATCTCAGAGAACACCGCAACCGACAGCGGCGGCGGCATTTACACCGTCAGCACGATCAACGTTGGAAACACAATCGTCGCGCAGAACACTACGGGCACTTCCGGACCAGACGTCTCCGGCGGATTTACAACTCTGGGTAACAACCTGATTGGAGCGATCGGGCCGGCCTCCGGATTCTTCGACGGCAGTAATGGCGACCAGGTCGGCACAACGGGTTCGCCGCTTGATCCTCTGCTGACACCGCTGCAGGACAACGGCGGCTACACGCTCAGCTACGCACTGACGATCGACAGCCCGGCACTCGACGCCGGCAACAGCAACGGTGCCGCCGTCTATGACCAGACTGGTGGTACACGCAATCGCGACGGCGACTACGACGGGACTTACGCAGTCGACATTGGAGCCGTCGAGTTCTTCAACAAGTCAGCAACGTTTACTGTCAACACAACTGCCGACACGTTCGATGCCGCGCTCGGCGACGACCTGGCGGAAGATGAAGACGGCAACGTGTCCCTCCGGTCGGCCATCGAAGAAACCAACTGGACTGTCGGCGAAGCACGGATCGCTCTGCCGGCGGGAACCTACACGCTGACGCGGACCGGTATCGACGAAGACGCTTCGGGCACCGGCGACCTCGACATCACCGACACGCTGACGATCATCGGAGCCGGTGCCGGCCAGACCATCATCGACGGTGGCGCGATCGACCGCGTCTTCCACATCCTGCCCGGAGTGACCGTCACGCTGATCGGCCTCACGATTCAGAATGGGGCGTCAACTTTTGGCGGCGGTCTGTACAACGAAGGCGGCAACGTGCTGCTGCAGGACGTTGTCGTGACCGGAAACACGGCCACTGGGGCCGACTACTCAAACGGCGGCGGCATCGCCAACGACGCTGGCCGACTGATTCTCGATCATGTGACTGTCAGCGGAAACACAGCCGACACCGATGGCGGCGGCGTCTACTCCTACAACGGCGATCTGCAGTTACTCAACGGTTCGAGTATCGAGTCGAACACAGCGACACGTTCCGGCGGCGGCCTTGCCGCGGAGGCCGGATTCGTCACCGCGACCGACTCGACAATCGCGGGGAACTCGTCGACGGATGACGGAGGTGGAGCGGCGTTTGGATCGTCAGCGACCGCGACGTTCAACACGTCGACCATTCGAGACAACTCAACCGAGGACTTCGGCGGCGGCATCTACTCGATCCAGTCAACCGTGACGTTGAACGAGTCGACCATCTCCGGCAATTCAGCGGTTCAATCTGGCGGCGGAATCAACGCGGAATTCAGCAGCGTTCGTCTCTATCGCAGCACCGTCCACTCGAACACGGCCGAAGTCGACGGAGGCGGACTCGACAACTACCAGGGCAACATGCTGCTCTCGCAGTCAACCGTTTCTGGTAACTCCGCAGGCCAGAATGGTGGTGGCGTCGTCAACTTCGCAGCCAGCACTCTCGAGCTGAACAGCTCGACGATTGCTGACAATGCAGCCGCGAATCTCGG
>JAPOLP010001018.1 GCA_029977045.1 Planctomycetota bacterium | reverse complement strand
TGCTTTGAATTTACTGAGCGATTCTGAAAGACCTGACAACCGCGGCGTCCAGCTTCCATTTGGACCAGGAACCGCGTTCTGGAAAGCAACTGCGGAACAGTGAGTCGGCTCAAAACGTGTTGGGACGGCGACCCGCACACCACCGCCAGCTTGAAGACGCTCGAAATGGAACTCGCCACGTGCAGAAGCCAGCGTAATCCGCCAGGCCGCTGGCTCGGCAGCCTCGATCACAACGTCAGTTATCCAGCCGTCGCCGGCCATTTTCGGTGCAAAGGTCAATCCTTCGGGTTTCAGTTCCCCCGAGAGTGATTGCCGAAAGAAATCGCAGATCTGCAGCGCGTACTCCTGATCGTTGACTTCGAGCGACTCTGGAGCATGGCCGGTATCACTCATGATCCAGACACGCTTCGGACTCTTTACCAAAGCTGCCGCACGTATCGTCGACGTCGGGGGAATCAGGCGGTCATGCTCACCATGCATGAGCAGCAGCGGGCACTCGAGCTTCGGAATGTTGAGCAACGGGTCGATTTGGGGAATCACCACGCTTTCAAGCGTTCCCATCGCCAGCCGGGATGCAAAGTTATCCGGTAAGGACGCTCGGAGCGAAGCAACGCGATCTGTCGGCAGCAACAGGTCTTCCGTAGCAACGGCACCAGCCTTACGCGTTGCGGCGACGGCGATCGCCAGCGGAGACCCGAGTGAAACGCCGAAGACGCCGATCTTCGTCGGAGCGATTTGACGTTCTGCCGTCAGGTAGTCGAATGCGCTGCAAGCGTCACTGAACAGCGACAGAGCCGTCGCCACTCCATCGCTGCCGCCGTAACCCTGGTAGTCGAACAGCAACACGTTGAAGCCGCCGTCGATCAGCAGTTGCGCGTACGGCAGATTCATGGAAACATTGCCGGTGTTTCCCATGCAGAACAGGACCGTGAACTCGGCTCCTTCAACGGGAAAGTACCAGCCGCGGAGTGTTGTGCCGGCAAGATTCCGAAACCGGACAACCTCGTGTTTGAACCCGGCTTCTTCCGGACCGACAAAGTCTTCGCGCATCGGAGCCATGAACTGCCGGCTCAGCGGGTCGACTTCGACTGGACGTAACCGTTCTGGCTGCTCGTCGAATGCGCTGGCTGGCGAGCCGATCACCCCGACCAGAAGGACTGGCACGATGATTGGCAGGATCGCCGTCGCTGGAAACAACAATCGAGCCGAAGTTGCGATCATCACTCGATCCTGACCTGCGGACGCAGCCTCTAAACCCAGACAACCATCCGTTCCCGCAGCTGTTCCGGCACGCGTTTGGCAATGGCCTGTTCGAGCTGCGCTTCGTGGTAGCGCGTGCTGAAGTGGGCCGCGATGATCGTTTCGTTCTTGAATCGATCCGCACGCTCAACGAAATCGTCGAGGTGCATGTGACCGAATTTGTGGATCTTCTCCCGGCGGTGCTGCTTGCGATAGAAGGTCAGCTCGGTGATCAGGATCCGAGCTTCGTACGCAGGTTCGTACTCATCAAGCCCCTTCGGTGAAGTATCGCCAGTGTAGCAAATGAGCGGAAAGCGGATTTCGTGAGTCACGTCCTCGCCGGACATTCTCAGGTCGCGGATCTCGTCCTGAGGACGACCGACCAGTTCCGGCTTCAGCTTTCGCCGACGGTCCCAGATGACGTAGCCGACAGACGGAACGGTGTGACTGGTTTTGAAAACCGTCACGACATGTTCGCGTGAGAGGTCAAACTCGTCACCGGCTTTGACGCCGATCAACTGGCAGTTCATGCGACCGCGGTCGAGCCGCTGCCACACTTTCAGGAGCCGCTCGGCGTTCTCGACAATCTCTTCCGGCATGTAGATCGTCGGGGGCTCCATCTTCATCATTCGCCGCCGAGCAACAATCGTCGGTAGGCAGAGCATGTGATCGAGATGCCCGTGCGAGATAAAGAACGTCGGCGTGCCGGTAAATGACCAGGGACTACCGCCGAGATCGAAGCCAACCTTCAATTCCGGGATCCGCCAGTAGCTCTGCACGGCGGCGCGCGAATAGCCCTCGACGGTCAGTCCGTGAAACTGCTCGCTGCGGAGTGGCAGGTTTTCAACCATGAAGCATCATGTCGCAAAGTCAGCGGTTGTCGGGCAGCAGGCCTTGTCTCCACGTCAGTTGTGGAGAATTCATATTCAGTCCAGCAGGAATCCGGGCAGAACGCTCAGTTCACCTTGACGGCGCGACCGGTCGAAATGCTCTTCGCCTCGGCATAGCAGACTTTCAGAGCATCGCGGGCAAGTGCTCCAGAAAGCATCTCCGACGTGGTCCCGGACTGGATCCCATCGACGGCTGCCTGAAGTTCCGCCGTAAACGCGCTACACCATTCAGTGCCGCCCTTAAGCTTCGGTTCCCTGACCTTCTTCCCCTTGTTAGTGATCAACGTCAGAGGCCGCTCGACAACCCACTCACCACCGTAGGTCCCGGCAGAGAACGCGATCGTCGCGTCTTCGAGGAACAACTCATAACCATGAGCAAACTCAAGTCCCTTCGCCGCGATGCCGCCGCTGACCGCAGTGATCGCCAGATCCGGATCGTCGTAGACATAAGACGTGTGAACGTGGTTCACGAACACGTCGACAAGCGTGCCGCGTGAGAAAACCTGCTTCGGAACGCCGCAGATCGAGC
>JAPOLP010000148.1 GCA_029977045.1 Planctomycetota bacterium | reverse complement strand
CGCAACCGCTCCAGGAAACTCTCCCAGGAAAAACGATAGCGGCAACGTTCGACGAGTCCTCATCGTCATCGCCAATCAGGACTTCTTCTACCGCGAGTACGCGCATCCGCGTGAGGAACTCGAGCGGGCGGGCTTCACCGTCGAAGTCGCTGCCGGTCGCAAGCAGACCTGCCGCCCGCACTCGAACTCCGGCGAAGGTGCCGATGGCGGAGCCGTCAATCCCGACCTGGCACTCGCTGATGTTGACCCGTCGCGGTACGAGGCGATCCTGTTCAGCGGCGGGTGGGGCTCGTCGATGTACCAGTACGCGTTCGATGGCTCGTACAGCAACCAAGCCTACAACGGTGACCGAGCGACGAAAGAAACGGCTAACCGTGTGATCAACGAGTTCGTCGCTGCCGACAAACACGTTGCCGCGTTGTGCCACGGTGTGTCGGTTCTTGCCTGGTCACGAGTTAACGGTCGCAGCCTGCTGGCCGGTAAGCGAGCCACCGGCCCTGTTCGGCAGGGGCCGGCCGGCGTTTACAACGGTCGCCGCGACCAACCCTCGTCCCGCTGGAACTCCGAAACCAACGGTGCCCGCATGGTCCCGCCGAACTCAGTCGGGAATCCGCAGACCGCCGCCGACGACATCGTCATCGACGGCAAGATCCTGACCGGCCAGGACGACATCTCCGCCAGAGAAATGGGCCGCCAACTCGCCGCCGCCCTGAAACACGACTGACACATTGAATCAGCCGAGAAAATCCCGCTGGGAAACGTGGCGGACCTGGTGCACCACAATGCGGTCGTCACGAATGATGAAAAGCACTCGGTGCGACTTTCTGCGTCCGACACCGTAGAGCATTTCCCGCAGTCCGACGGGCAGGTCGTCATTTTCATGAGCCAGCCCGAATCGCTCGGGATTCTCGGCCAGTGACTTGATGGCTTCGTGAATCCCTCTGAACCAGCGTTCTGCGAGTTCAGGATCACGAGCTGCATACCAGTCGGTGGCCGACCAGAGCTGTTGCTCCGCTGTGCGGGTCAGGACGACGGGGAGATTCATTCTGAATCACTGAAACCGTGCTTCGCGGAAATCTCGGCAGCGACCTCGTCGATCGTCCGAACGCGCCCGGCAGCTTCGTCTTCGAGGCTTTCTTCCAGATCGGCGAGCGACTGCGCGTAATCATCGAGATGCCGGAGCGCGGCAACAACAACCGACTCCGGCGAATCAAACCTGCCGCTCGCGAGGTGCCGCTGAATCGCCGCTTCGATGACCGGATTATCCTCAAGTGGCATTGTTCGTTTCCTGATACTCAACCGCGACGACCTTAGACCGTCTGTACGCAACACATCGCCGCTGCCTGGTCTCTCGCAGGAATAAAGGCGCGAGAATCTACAGGTCCAGCATTGCGGTGGACACCGAGGATGTCCACTCCAACTGCGTCACGATAATGACTGCTAGATCAGCTCGCCCGAGTAGCTTGTCAGGGCCTTCATGTAGTTCGAGCGTTCGAACTCAGCGGGGTTGGGGCAGTGGTGGTGGCTCATGCTGCCCTTCAACTGCGAGACGGCGGAGTAGCCGTGTTCGGTGAGGAGCTCTTCGAGCTGGCTCAGCATTGTGGCAACGACCAGGGGACCGCCTTTCAGGATAGCGGCGGCGATCATGGTGACGTCGGCTCCGGCCAGCAGGAGCTTCAGGACGTCTTCGGCGGAGTGGATGCCGGATGTGGCGGCGAGTGACGCTTTCACTCGACCGTGCAGGATCGCGACCCAGCGCAGTGGCAAACGCATTTCAGAAGGCGTGCTGAGGACAAGCTGCGGATCGACCTGCATTGTGGTCAGGTCGATGTCCGGCTGCATGAACCGGTTGAAAAGCGTCAGGCCAGCGGCTCCTGCTTCGACGAGCTTCTTCGCGAAGTTGGCCGGAGCACTGAAGAACGGACCGATCTTCACGGTGAGCGGGATCGTGATTGACGAGGCGACTTCGTTGACCAGTTCCAGATAGTTTGCCTCGACCTGCTGCGCGTCGACGTCGGGGTCGGTTGGCAGGTAGTACATGTTGAGTTCCAGCGCCTTTGCTCCAGCGTCCTGGATCATCTTCGCATAACGGGTCCAGCCGCCGGCGGTGACTCCGTTCAGACTGCCGATGATCGGCATTTTGACCTGTCGCGAAGCGAGTTCGACCAGCTTCAGGTAGTCGTCCGGGCCGGTGTTGTAGGTGTCGAGTTCCGGGAAGTACGACGCGGCTTCAGCAAACGAATCCGAGCCGAATTCGTGCAGCGAACCGAACGCCTGCTCTTCGTGCTCGATCTGCTCCTCAAACAGCGATGGCAGCACAGCAGCGCCGCAACCGGCTTCTTCCAGGCGATGCAGCATCGGCAGGCTGGAGTTGCTCGGACAGGCCGACGCCACAATCGGAGATTTGAGCTTGAGGCCGAGATAGCTGGAAGAAAGGTCAATCGTCATTGTCTCTGTTTCCGGAGATGGTTCAGGCGGTCGATTCAGCGCAAAGACGCGAAGGTGCAAAGATTCGCAAAGCATTTGCGATCCTTACCGTCTCTGCGACTTCGCGCTGCAGACTGCATGGATTCACAAAGCTGTGATTTAAAAACTCAATTCGTCACTGGGAGTTCAAGGCCGCTGATGGCGGGAATTTCGCGTTCGACGCCGGCCATCTGTTCGTAGAAATGCCACTGGTCGTTGATGTCTCGCTGAGCCAGGGCGAACAGGCGGTCGGCTTCTTTGGGGTTGGATCGGGCGAGTGCCGCGAAGCGGGCTTCGGTCGCTGCGTAATCGCGGAAGGTCATCGTTGGCTTACGGCTGTCGAGCCGGAACGGGTGCTTGCCTTCCTGAGCTTCGCGCGGGTCGAAGCGGAACAGCGGCCAGAAGGCACTGTTGACCGCGTTTTTCATATGCGACATTGACTTCGTCATGTCGATGCCGTGCGCGATACACGGACTGAAGGCGATGATCAGCGACGGACCTTTGTACGACTCGGCTTCCTGGAAGGCTTTGATGGTCTGTAGCGGGTTCGCTCCGATCGCGACCTGAGCCACGTAAACATGGCCGTAGTCGACGGCGATCATGCCCAGGTCCTTGCGGCGGATTGCCTTGCCGCCGGCCGCGAACTTCGCGATGGCTGCTCGCGGAGTGGCCTTTGACGCCTGACCGCCGGTGTTCGAGTAGACCTCGGTATCAAGCACTAGAATGTTGACGTCGTGGTTCGACGCCAGCACATGGTCGAGTCCGCCGAAACCGATGTCGTACGCCCAGCCATCGCCACCCATGATCCACACGCTGCGTTTGACAAGCGAGTCAGCGACGGACAGCAGCAGAGCTGAGTTGTCGAAGGTCGTGGATGCCAGCTTCTGCTTGAGAGCCGCGACATTTTCACGAACGCTCGCGATCCCCTGTTCGGACGACTGATCGGCTTCGAGAATCGCGGTGACGAGATCGTCGCCGAGTTCCGACGCAGATTCCTTGAGCAGCCTCTGAGCGAGGTGCTCCTGAGCGTCGACGGCGAGCTTCATGCCGAGGCCGAATTCCGCGTTGTCCTCAAACAGCGAGTTCGACCAGGCCGGGCCGCGACCATTCGCGTCGGTGCAGTACGGCGTCGTCGGCAGGTTGCCGCCGAAAATCGACGAGCAGCCGGTCGCGTTCGCAATGATCGCCCGGTCGCCGAAGTACTGCGTCATCAGCTTGATGTACGGCGTCTCGCCACAACCGGCACAAGCACCGGAAAACTCGAACAGCGGCTGCAGCAACTGCGAGCCCTTGACCTGATCGTGCCGCACGGCCGAGCGATCGATTTCCGGCAGGCCCAGGAAGAAGTCCCAGTTCGACCGTTCGCGATCCAGGTGGTCGAGCTTCGGCTCCATGTTGATCGCTTTGTGCTTCGCGACTTCCTTGCTGCGAGCCGGGCAGACATCGACGCAGACACTGCAGCCGGTGCAGTCGTCCGGAGCGACCTGGATGGCCATCTTGTAGCCGGGCAGGTCCTTGCCGGAGCACGGCAGCGACTGGAAGCCTTCCGGAGCATTGCCGTTGCAGGATGCTTCGGGGAAAGCCTTCGAACGAATCGCCGCGTGCGGACAGACAAGAGCACACAGACCGCACTGAATACAGATTTCCGGATCCCAGATCGGGATGCTCAGAGCGATACCGCGTTTTTCGTACTGCGACGTGCCCGTCATGAACGTTCCGTCAACCGGCAACGCGCTGACCGGCAGCAGGTCGCCCAGGCCAGCGAGCATCATGCCGGTGACTCGTTTGACAAAGTCCGGCGAGTTGTCTGGGACGGGCGGCGTGCGATGCGTTACTGACGTCGCGGTGGCCGGGATGTCAACCTGATGCAGCGCGGCAACGGCGCCGTCAACAGCTTCGCAGTTCTTGCGGACGACGGTCTCGCCGCGTTTGCCGTATGTCTTTTCGATAGCCGTCTTGATGTGACCAATCGCTTCGTCGCGCGGCAGGATGTCAGCCAGAGCGAAGAAACAGGTCTGCATGACCGTGTTAATGCGCTGGCCGAGTCCCAGTTCGCCAGCGAGACGGTAGGCATCGACGACGTAGAACTTCAGCTCCTTGTCGATGATCTGCCGCTGCACTTCGACGGGCAGGTGCGACCAGATCTCGTCGGGGCCGTACGGAGCGTTCAGCAGAAACGTCGCACCTTTCTCTGCGACGGCCAGTACGTCTCGCGTCTGCAGAAACTGGTACTGATGACAGGCAACGAAGTCCGCCTGGCCAATCAGATAGGTCGACTGGATCTGTCGCGGGCTGAACCGCAGGTGCGAGATCGTTACGGCTCCGGCTTTCTTCGAGTCGTAAACGAAGTAGCCCTGAGCGAACAGCGACGTGTTTTCGCCGACGATCTTGACCGAGTTCTTATTCGCCCCAACCGTTCCGTCACTGCCGAGTCCGTAGAACACGGCGCGATGAACGTCAGGAGCCTCGTGAAACGCTTCGCTGTCCCACGGCAGGCTGAGGTGCGTGACGTCGTCGTTAATGCCGATCGTGAAGTGCCGCTTCGGTTGCTCGGCATTCAGCTCCGCGAAGACGGCTTCGACCATCGCCGGGGTGAACTCTTTCGATGAGAGGCCGTAGCGACCGCCGTTGACCCTGGCCGAGCGACCGGTTTCAGCCAGTGCCGCGAGCACGTCCTGATACAACGGTTCGCCGACGGCACCGGGTTCCTTCGTCCGGTCGAGGACCGAGATGCTCTGCACGGTTTCCGGAATCGCGGCGACGAAGCGTTCGATGTCCAGCGGACGGTACAGTCGAACCTTCAGCAGGCCAACCTTCTGGCCAGAGTTGTTGAGTGCCTCAACAGCTTCCTCTACGGCACCGGCTCCGGAGCCCATCAGCACAATGATGCGGTCCGCGTCGGGAGCACCGACGTACTCGTAAAGCTTGTACTGACGGCCAATACGTTCAGCAAACTGGTCCATCGCCTTCTGCACGATCGCGGGCGTCGCGTCGTAGAACGTGTTGGCGGCTTCACGAGCCTGGAAGAAGACGTCCGGATTCTGAGCCGACCCGCGAAGTACCGGACGGTCCGGACTGAGTGCTCGTTCGCGATGCGCCCGCACGAGGTCCATGTTCGTCAGCGCGCGGAGATCGTCGTCGGAGAGTTCTTCGATCAGGTTGATCTCGTGCGACGTGCGGAAACCGTCGAAGAAGTGCATGACGGGCAGACGCGACTCCAGCGTTGCCATCTGCGAGATCATTGCGAAGTCGTGAGCTTCCTGAACTGACGCCGAGCATAACATCGTCCAGCCGCATGACCGGGCGGCCATGACGTCGCTGTGGTCGCCGAAGATCGACAGAGCGTGCGTCGCGATCGAGCGGGCCGCAACGTGAATGACCGCCGACGTCAGCTCGCCGGAGATCTTGAACAGGTTGGGAATCATCAGCAGCAGGCCCTGCGACGCGGTGAACGTCGTCGTCAGAGCACCGGCCTGCAGGGCTCCATGCACGGTACCCGCCGCACCGGCTTCACTCTGCATTTCGATGACTTCGGGCACGCTGCCGAAGATGTTGCGTTTCCCGGCTGCCGCCCAGGCATCAGCGAATTCGCCCATCGGCGACGCAGGGGTGATCGGGTAAATGGCGATGACTTCATTAAGACGGTGAGCAACCGAAGCAGCGGCTTCGTTGCCGTCCACCATGACCGACCGCGACATGCAGCACTCCTCGATACCTGAAAATTCTGGAGGCGGGTGTTCGAGCGAAGCCCGCCCGTCGAGCACATGCCGTGCCGGGGCCGAATCCGCACACTCACCCACGCGCTCGCTGCCCAGGTTCGTCCGCGAACCCCGATAATTCCGTAGTGCCCCCACGTCGCACCTGAACCGGAAACGCCCCGAATCAGCGTCTACTCAGATTCACTCGCGCGACGATGTCGCACACCGGCACACTTCAAGACGTAGACCGAACCAGGGAGCGTAGAAACGATATTCCGACACCACCTCGGCACCATCTGGAGCAATGCCCACCATGGCGACGCTTCATTTGATTCGACCGGCACGTCGTCACCGTTGGACTCTCACGGTGGTGGATCGCTCAGCGATTCCACTGCCCGGATCGGGAACGACTGCATCTGCTTGGTTCACTGAGTACAGTTCGGGCGTTCGAAACGCCGTCAGTTTGACGGCAGACTTTCTACTAAGCATTCAGACGCGTTTCATGGCCCAACCGACGATTACCGAGCAGCTTGCGAAGCTACAGTTCACAAAGGACCTGTCCGAGCTTACTCGCACAGCCCTGGCTGGAATTGCTCAGCAGCGGACACTGATCGCTGGCGACATCGTCTGCCGCGAGGGCCAGTCGAGCCGCGAACTGTTCCTGATCGCAAGCGGACACGTGGCCCTTGACATGTTCGTTCCCGGTCGGGGCCAGGTCCGCATCCTCACGCTGGGGCCGGGCGAGGTCCTGGCCTGGTCATCGATCGTCGGTAACCACGGTTCGACAGCAACTGGAACGGCGGTCGAAGAAACCCACGTCATCGCCTTCCGCGACGAAGAGTTCATGCAACTCTGCCAGTCAAACCACGACGTCGGCTACCCGGTCATGAGAGAACTGGCCAAAGCCATCTCCCGCCGGCTGGTTTCAACAAGATTGCAACTGCTCGATCTCTTCGCCCACGAATCGGCCTGACAACCGAACCACAACTTCAATGCCGCTCGCAAAGATCATCACATCGAACTGAGGATTCAGAGACTCGGATGAGTACGGAGACGACAACCGAAACCGAAGTCTTCCTGCCAAAGGCTGAGTTGCAGTCGTTGATTGACTGCCTGCTTGGCGATGGCTTTACGGTGGTGGGACCGACTGTCGATCAGGACGCGATCGTTTATGGCGAGATCAGCTCCGTCGACGCATTGCCGCGTGGTTGGACCGATCGGCAGGAAGCCGCGAAGTACCGGCTCGAGCGGCGCGACGATGACGCGTTGTTCGGATTCGTCGTTGGGCCGCACTCGTGGAAGAAGTATCTGTTTCCGCCGCTGACGACGCTGGCGAGCGCTCAGAAGACGGACGACGGCTGGCAGATGCGGACTCCGGAACCGGACTCGACGAAGTACGCATTTCTGGGCGTGCGAGCGTGCGAGCTGGCGGCGATTGGGATTCAGGACCGCGTCTTCACCGGCGGTCCGTACGTCGATCCGGTTTACGACACCCGGCGAAAGAACGCATTCATCATTGCCGTGAACTGTACCCAGGCGGCTCCGACATGTTTCTGCAGCTCGATGAACACCGGGCCGCAGTGTTCGAGCGGTTTCGACCTCGCACTCACGGAACTAGCTGACGGGTTTGTCATTGAAGCAGGCAGCGACGCTGGGTCTTCAGTGCTGGTGCGACTCGCAACGCAGCCGATCTCGACAGAGCAGACGTCGCAGGCAGACGCTGCCCGGCAGCAGGCCGTCGATCAGCAGACGAAGCAACTCGACACGGCAAACATTCGCGACGTGTTGCTCGGGAATCTTGAGCATCCTCGCTGGCAGGAAGTCGGAGCGAAATGCCTGGGCTGCACAAACTGCACGATGGTCTGCCCGACGTGCTTCTGCAGCAGCGTCGAGGAAGTGTCCGACCTCGCCGGCGAGAACGTTGAGCGGCAGCGGCACTGGGACTCGTGCTTCAACCTGAGCTTCTCGTACATGAGCCACGGCACGACGCGGAACACGATCACGCACCGCTACCGCCAGTGGCTGACGCACAAGCTGGCGTCCTGGCACGACCAGTTCGGGACGAGCGGCTGCGTTGGCTGCGGCCGCTGTATTACCTGGTGCCCGGTTGGCATCGACCTGACGGAAGAGGTCGCCGCCATTCGAGGCAACGAGGACTACTGCGACCTGACGACAGGAGAGGAAGCATGAATCCAGTCTCTCCCTGTCTCCCGAACGCCGATCCGTGGCTCGCCCACACGGTGCGGATCGCCTCGATCACCGACGAGATCCAGGACGTCGCGACGTACCGCCTCGAGTTTGTCGATGCAGCCATCGCCGACGAGTTCTCGTTCCTGCCGGGACAGTTCAACATGCTGTACCTGCCCGGCGTCGGCGAGGCTGCAATCTCGATCAGCAGCGATCCGCAGCAGCGCGGAGTGCTCGACCATACGGTCCGAGTCGCCGGCAACGTCACCGGAGAACTCGCCCGCCTCAACGCAGGTGCGACGTTCGGCCTGCGAGGCCCATTCGGCAGTGCCTGGCCGATCGACGAGTGCGTCGGCGGCGACGTCGTTATCGTCACCGGCGGAATCGGACTCGCCCCGCTGCGTCCGGCAATTCACGAACTGCTGAACCGAAGGGACGAGTGCGGGCAGCTCACACTGCTGTACGGAGCCCGCGAGCCGTCCGGATTGCTCTACACGAACGAGTTCGACGACTGGCGGCAGCGCGGCTTTGACGTCGCTGTCACCGTCGACCGGGGGACGGATGCCTGGAAGGGTAACGTCGGCGTTGTTCCGCAGTTGCTCGACCGGATGCCGCTGGAGAATCCAGAGCAGACGACCGTCCTGTGCTGTGGCCCGGAAGTGATGATGTGGTTCGCCGCGCGGTCCGCTCTGGGACGCGGCGTGCCTGCGGAACGAATCTGGGTTTCACTGGAGCGGAACATGAACTGCGCGATCGGGCTGTGCGGCCACTGCCAGTTCGGTCCGTCGTTTATCTGCAAGGACGGCCCGGTGCTGCGGTACGACCAGGTGGCTCCGCTGCTCCGCGTGGAGGGATTCTGATGGCCGACGGAACAACAACTCGCAAGCCGCGTCTGGCGGTCTTCAAGTTCGCGTCGTGCGACGGCTGCCAGTTATCGCTGCTGGACGCCGAAGACGAACTGCTCGCCGTCTGCGGAATCGTCGACATCGCGTACTTTCTGGAAGCCACCAGCAGGATTCAGGACGGCCCGTACGATGTCGCTCTGGTTGAAGGTTCGATCACGACGCCTCACGACGAGCAGCGGATTCAGGAAGTCCGCCGGCAGTCGAAGTACCTGATCACGATCGGGGCCTGTGCGACATCGGGCGGCATCCAGGCACTGCGCAACTGGGGCGACATCGACGCGTTCACGCAGGCCGTCTACGCCAGCCCGGAATACATCAGCACGCTGTCGACCTCGACAGCCATCGCCGATCACGTTGCCGTCGACTTCGAACTGCGCGGCTGCCCGATCAACCAGTACCAGCTCATTGAGGTGCTGCAGTCGCTGGTTGCTGGCCGGAAGCCTCGCACGAAAACGCACAGCGTCTGCATGGATTGCAAACAGCGAGGCAACGTCTGCCTTCCCGTCGCGACTGGCGAACCGTGCCTCGGCCCCGTGACGCAGTCCGGGTGCGGAGCGATCTGCCCGACGTTCAATCGCGGCTGCTTCGGCTGCTACGGACCGGCTCAGCAGACGCACGTTCAAAGCCTGACCGACCACCTGATGAGCCAGGGGGCCGCTCCGCAACAGCTCGTCCAGTTGCTGCGGAACTTCAACTCGGGAGCCGAAACATTTCGGGCCGAGAGTGATCGAATCGAAAGTCTG
>JAPOLP010000885.1 GCA_029977045.1 Planctomycetota bacterium | reverse complement strand
CTCATTCAGCTCGGCGGGGTACGTAGCGCCGACGACGGCCCCGACAATGCCGAAGCCCGTCTCGCCGAGCGTCTCGACATTCAATGCTTCGACGGTCGCTGCGACGTGCTGATACAGCTTCGTGCCGTTGGACTCACGATCCTGAAACGTTGACGCTCCAGGATTGCTCGTCCTTACGAGCACGTAGATGCCAGCGCCACGTTCGGCAGCCGTTCGCACGAACGGCTGCAGCGTGTGGGCTCCCAGGTACGGATTGACGGTCAGCGCGTCGGCTGCCCACGGAGCGGCGTCCGGCGATTCTCCAGCGAGATACGCGTCGGAGTATGCCTCAGCTGTCGAGCCGATGTCTCCGCGTTTGGCGTCGCAGATAACGATCAGACCAGCATCCCGTGCTTTGCGGATCACGTTCCGGAGCGCGACACATCCAGCGGGGCCATACTGCTCGAAAAACGCGGCCTGCGGTTTGACGGCGGGCACGAGCGGCGCGACGACGTCGATGATTCGCGAACAGAATTCCTCGAACGCACTGGCCGCCGCTTCGGCAGCCGAACCAGTACGGTCGGATGCTGCCGCAACGATCGCGCGCGGCAGGTTGTCGAGACGGGGGTCGAGGCCCACAAGAGCGGGCGTCCGGCAGCGGCGCACCGCTGCATTCAGTCGGTCGGCAAAGTGTTTCATGCGGCGAATTGTGACGACGCCGCTGGCTCAGGCAAAGGGTGCGGAAGCCACTGAACCGTTCCGTCGAAGATCACTGATCTGTTTCTTCAGGCGGTCCCAGCAGCACTTCTTCCGGCGGCCTGCCGAGAGCCTGCTCGAATTCGACGTACGCACGTACCAGTTCCGGCACGGTCGCGACGCCCAGTTTCGAGAGGACCTTCTGTCGACGGCTCTCGACCGTACGCAGGCTGATGGCGAGATCCTTTGCGATGACCTTGTTCAGAGTTCCCTGCACAATTCGCGTGAGGACCTGAACTTCGTCCGTCGTCAGCGAATCGAATCGACTTCGCAGGTCGTCGACGTGTTCCGAGACGCTGCGGGTCTTCAGGTCCTGATCGAGCGCGTCGCAGATCGCCTGCCAGAGCACATCGGTCGAGCAGTTCTTCTCCAGCAGAGTGACCGCTCCGTGATGCATTGCCTGGACGGCGTTGGACACATTCGCGTAGGCCGAAATGACAATCACCGGAAGTCGAATACCGCGCTCCTGCAAGGCGAGCTGCAGATCGAGCCCTGACATTCCGTTGTCGATTCTCAGGTCGGTCACGACACAACCGGACTCGTCATTCGTCATTCGTTTCAGAAACTCTTCACCGCTGGCGAACGTTTCTGCCTTCAAACCGCGTATGTCGACGAGTGCGGCGATCGATTCCCGAACGGCCTCATCGTCATCAATGATAAAAACTGTCTGCTGCTGGTCGTTCATGCGTTTTTGGCCCAGTTCTCAATACTCATCGTAAAATGAAACGACATGCCCGCATCGGCGTTTGCCTCGGCCCAGATTCGACCGCCGTGCTCCTCAACGAAGGATCTGCTGAGTGCCAGACCGATCCCCAGTCCTGCGTGATCGGTGGTGAAAAATCCCTCAAAAATCTGCTCAGGCGTGACGTCGTTCGGAAGTCCGCAGCCATCATCGACAACAGAAATCTTCGCAGTTTTAGCGTCGGATGAAAGTTTGACAGTAATCGTGCCACTGTCCTGCGGGCCGTTTTCGATGGCTCGGCTGGCGTTCGTCAGCAGGTTCACGAGCGTCTGCTCGATCAGGACGCGATCGCAGATGGTCGAGACCGGTTTGTTGGGCGTTTCGACGTGGAGTTTGATTTTTCGATCGGCCAGTGTGGGACGACAAAGGCTCACCGCCGTTTCGATGATGTCCTGCAGAGCGGCCGTTTCGCGTTTGGGCAATGACTTCTTCGCGAACGAGAACATGCGGCTGGTGATGTCATTCACGCGGCGCACTTCGCTGGCAATCTTTTTCGACATGTCGCGAATGCGGTCGAGTCGCGTGCCTGCATCTGGACGTTCGAGCGTTTCTGCCGTGACCTCAGCAAACGTAGAGATTGACCAGAGCGGCTGGCGGATTTCGTGAGCGATGCCGGCGACGAACTGGCCCATCAGTGAGAGGCGTGAGAAGTGAGCCATCTGGCGTTCATGCTCGCGCCGCTGCTGTTCTTCTTTGACGCGTCGCGTGGCGTCGCGGACGTGGAACAGCAACGCCGGCTGTCCGTCAAAGCTGACCGGCGAGGCACGGATATCGACTGGAATTTCTTTGCCATCGCGTCGCAGGCTGTAGCTGTCGAAGCTGATGTCGCCCTGTGCCTGAATCTCGCGGGCTGTTTCCCGCACTCGGTCGCGCAGGGACTCGGGCACCAGATCGGCGACATCCCGGCCGACGAGTTCTTCCCGACGCATTCCGTGCAGCTCGCAGGCGGCCGGATTGACGTCGAGGATTTCACCACCGATCGATTCGACGAAGATCGCATCCGGTGACGACTCAAACAGATGTCGAAATCGCTCACTGGCGTATTCGAGTGCCTGCTCGGTCTGCTGGAGCACAGTGACGTCGCGAAGAATCGCCAGCAGATCGTCGGAATCGGTCAGCGGGACGACCCGGATTTCGAGTGACCGGTTCTCGTCCTCGGCCTGGTGTTGAAACCCAAACGTTTCCTGGTGGCTGCCGGAGTGCAGCTTCGCGACAGCTTCTTTCAGCCAGCCGACAACACTGTCTGGCAGAGCGTTCCAGATTCGGGTCCCGATCAACCGGTCTCCTTTGACGTTCAGCAGGCCGGCGATATCGCCTCCATACTTCTCAACGATCGTACCGTCGCTGTCGAACCGCAGCAGAACGTCGGGGTACGCCAGGAAGACCGATTGCAGCTCTCTTGTGCGGAGCTGAACCTGCTGCTGATCTCGTTCGTGGTCGAACGTGATCGCTGCCAGTTGCCGTGCGCTGGCGATGACCTGCTTTTCGTAGGGTCGGAAAGGCCCGTCGCCTGACCTCAGAACGAGAATCAGTCCAAGTGGAGTGCCTTCTGCGTTGCGGACTGTTTCCAGACAGCAGTCGCAGTAGCCTTCAGCCAGAACGGCCGCTCCCAAACGGCCCAGCAGGCTGCTCATCCTAAGCGAAGTGTCGGGATGGTCGCTGGCGATCTCCGTTGTGGGCGATGACTTCGGAGCATCGGTCACCTG
>JAPOLP010000053.1 GCA_029977045.1 Planctomycetota bacterium | reverse complement strand
CCGCCGCAGCTGCTTCGGCCATTGCGGTTCCGTACTTTGTTCCGGCGTCGGCTTTCGGGGCGAATGAGCGAATCGTGACCGGGCATATCGGAGTTGGCGGCCAGGGACGCGGGAATCTCGGGAGGTTCATGGGGAAGTCGATCGTTCAGGCGGCAGCGATTTGCGATGTCGATTCAAACAACGCGGCGAAGGCGGCGAAATCGGTCGAAGGCAAATACGGCAAGTGCGAGGCCTTCGGGGACTATCGCAAGATGCTCGAACGCAGCGACGTCGACGCTGTCGTGATTTCGACGCCGGATCACTGGCACGCTCTGACGACGATTCACTCCTGCCAGGCCGGCAAGGACGTCTACTGCGAAAAGCCGCTGACACTGACGATCGCGCAGGGCCGATTGATGGTCAACGCGGCTCGCAAACACGAACGCATTGTGCAGACGGGATCGCAGCAACGTTCGGACGCGAAATTCCGCAAGGCCTGCGAACTGGTCCGCAACGGCTACATCGGGAAGCTCGAAAAAGTGCTGGTCGGCATCCCAGGCCCGAATCATCCTGGTGAGCCGGTTCCGGATTCTGATCCGCCGGCGGAACTCGACTACGACATGTGGCTCGGGCCGGCTCCGTTCAAGCCGTACAACAAGAAACGGGTCCACTACAACTTCCGCTTCTTCCGGGACTACTCGGGCGGCCAGTTGACGAACTTCGGAGCGCACCACATCGACATCGCGCAGTGGGGCATCGGCACGGATGACTCTGGACCGGTTTCCGTCGAAGGCACGGCGACCTACCACGAGAAAGGCTGGCACGAAGTCACTCAAACCTGCCGGATTACTCACACCTACGCGAACGGCGTCGAGATGGTTGTCGGGCAGAGCCAGAAGGACATCCCCGGCGGGGCGACGTTCATCGGCAGCAAGGGCCGGATTTTTGTCACTCGCGGCAAGCTGACCAGCACGCCGGACGAGATCGCCAAACAGGAACTCTCCGGCGACGACCTGCGGCTGTACGCCAGCGATGACCACGTCGGCAACTTTCTGGACTGCATCAAGTCTCGCAAGCTGCCGATCTGCGACGTCGAAATCGGCCACCGCAGCGCGACGATCTGCCACTTAAGCAATCACGCTGTCGACCTGGGACGGAAGCTTCGCTGGGATCCGAAGAACGAGGCCTTCGTCGACGACGAAGCCGCCAACGCTCTGCTCGACCGTCCGTATCGCAAGCCGTACGCAATCTGACGGGCAACTGATCGAGATGCGGTTTCTACGAGGTTCACCGGAATGTCTGGTGAACCTCACGCTACGCGAACCACTCTACGGCGAGATGCGATTCTTCAATCCGGCGCCGATGATTCGTGCGGATGCGGCGGAACCGACGACGAATCCGAAGAACGGACCGAAGTGATGGGTTGCGGCGAGGCTTGTGATGAACAGGCCGGGAACAGTCGTTTGAAAATGATCGTCCAGCTGAGGATACCCGTCATCAGTTTCGAGCGTGTCGAACAGGTTGCCGGCAGACAGAAGCGGAATCCGTCCGATATCGACGCGGTAGCCGGTGGCAAGAATGACTGAGTCTGCGACCGTAACGGTGTCGTCGGACAACCCGACGGCCAGGCCGCCGGACGCTGCAGACTCACACGTCACTGGGTGCGAGTGGGGATGGAGTTGGATACGGTCGTTCTCGATTCGCGGTTCCAGCCAGGGCTCCAGCTTGAGTCGGCCCTCTGACCAGAAACGCTGCTGAATCTCCTGCTGCTCGTTCTCAGGCAACCATGCAAACCACCCCGGATCGGCCACCGATCGCTCGACAAGATCGGGCACCCAAGACCAGTCAGAGGTCTCGAACCGAGGCGTGTCGTGACGGTACGTGAGTTCGACGTTTGCTGCTCCAGCTTCACACAGCAACGCGGCTGTCTCGAACGCGCTTTGCCTTCCGCCAACGATTAGCACGCGTTTGCCACGATAATCCGCCGGATTGACGACGTCACAAGTGTGCGAGAGACAGGCGGGCGGGATCATCCGAACGTACTCGTCCGGCGAGTGATCAAAGTTGCGGACTCCAACAGCCAGAACGACATTCGAGGCCGCGATTGAGTCGCCACTGTCGAGCGTCGCGACGAAGTGTTCCGCCGAGCGATCCAGTCGGGCAACCGTCTGTTCCAGAACGTCGATGGCTCGGTTCTGCTGAAACCAGATGCCATAATCAATGAACGTGCCCAGCGCGATCGGCATCCCTCGTTCGAGTTCAACACCGTTCTCCGCAGCGAACCGGGACAGGGTATGCGTCTTTGCGGGGTCCATATGCCAGCCGATCCCCGATCGCAGCAGCATCCCGACCGGCATGTGCTCCTTCCAGAACTGCATCGGGTAGCCGACGACGCGGAAGTCCAGCCCGTTGTCCTGAGCCCAGGCTGCCATTGCCAGACCGTAAGGCCCGGCTCCGATGATCAGCAGTTGCGTCGTCGTGTCTGGCTGAGAATTCTCCATCGAACCAGCCTGTCCCTTTTTTTCTCGCCACCGTCCGGCAACTGCTAATCGACCAGCTCTTTCAGGTGGAAGTGGTGCGGGCCGAGTTTGCCGCCGTAGTTGCCGGCGGTGATCAGCGTCAGGCCACTGCACTCTGAGGCGGCGTGCAGGCCGGCCCGCATGGCATCGCGGACGGCGTCTTCAGTCAGACCGTCGATAACGAGTTCGTAAACGGCGCCGGTGCCTGGAGGGAGTGCAGTCTGCACCTGAGCGATCAGTGTCGGACAGTACGCGTCGTTGGTGCTTGCTTTCAGTGCCTTGTAGACCGAGCCAACCTTGCTGCCGCTGCGAACGATGCCGCCGGGGAACGGAAGAATGACGTCGGGCACGGTGCGCATGGCGTCGGCGGATGCCTTTGCAGCTGCGAGAGCCGACGACTGATCGACGCCGCAGATCAAGAGGTTGCCGCCGGCGACGCCTTTGACCGTGCCGACCTTGTCCTCGCAGAGGAACTCGCCATCCATCACCGGGAGACGCCAGAAGCGGCGACTGCCGATTTTCTTCGAGATCTGGTAACCGTCACCGAAGAAGCGAATGCGGCCTCCGACGGCGACGCGGCGATCTTTGTCGGCGTCTGGCAGACCGTCGAAGCACGCGGTTGTCGGACAGGTCAGCACGCACTGGCCGACGCGGTCGCTGACGGCTGACTCAAGTGCCTCGCGACTGAACGCGAAGACGAGGACGCTGACACCGGGCCGTCCGTCCGGAGTTTCGTCTGCAGACAGCGTTCGTTCGATCGCCGCTTCGACACTGCAGGCGATGACGCTTGTCGCGAAGCCACAGAACTCGTTGGCGGCGATGCCGGCCCATTCGTCGTTGACGGCGGTGATCAGCAGTCGCGTCGCTGTGATTGGGAACGCTTCGGCGAACGTTTCGGCGACAGCAACTCCATTCAGTTCGAACGTTTCAACGGGCGTCTCGGGTGCGGCACTCACGGGCGGTCTCTTCGGTGAAGGACGGATGCAAACTCAACTCGGGCGAAGCTGGCGACGGGACGTCGGCAGCAGCCGGAATCATGCCGGCTTAGAGCAGTCGGCGGCAATCGTCAGACGGCTCCCTGCTTCTGGTCCTTCAGTCGCCGGTTGTAGAACGCGATCGTTTCGCGGCGGGTGAGCATTCCGAGCAGCTTGCCGGGATCGTCGTGGTCGATCACCGGCAACTCGTCGAGGTTCATCGACGTGAACCGTTGCAACGCCGTATTCAGGTCGTCGTTCGGGCCGACGCTGACAACTTTCTGCGTCATGACGTCGCGGGCGACCGCCAGCCGCCAGATCGATTCGTCGAACAGATAACTGCGGACATCGTCGTCAGTGAAGATGCCGACCATCCTGCCGTCCTGATCGACCACCGGGAAATAGTGCTGGTGCGACTGAGCCAGCATATGCACGATTTCATCGAGCGACGCGGCTTCGGACACTGTCGCGACGTCACGTTTTGGTGAGTAGACGTCGGCGATGCGGATGCCTTCCAGCACGTCGACGATGAAGTCGCCGCGGTGAGCCGGCGAGTTCAGCCGCGTCGAGACCTGTTTGACGTACAAAGTCCAGCGGCGGCACAGCAGGAAGCACAGCGTCGAGACCCACATCGTCGGGAGCAGCAGCTTGTAGTCCCCGGTCATCTCGGAAACCATGATGATCGTCGAGATCGGCGAGTGTGCTGCGCCGGCGAAGAACCCGGCCATGCCGATGATCGCGTACGCGCCGGGATGCGTCTCGACACCCAGCAGGTCGTGAAAGATCAGTCCGACTGCCGCTCCGACGCAGCCGCCGACAACCATCGACGGCCCAAACACGCCGCCTGATCCGCCGGTGCTGATTGTCAGCGACGTCGTCAGAATTTTGCCGAACGCGATCACCAGAAGTGCGGTGACGCCGATTTGAGCCGGATCTTCGAGTGCGACCTGCAGCGACCCATAACCGGTTGCGAGCACCGCGAGCATCGCCCGGCTGTCTTCCTGGTCGAAAGCCAGATGCAGTCCAATGCCGACCAGCCCAGCGAGCACGGCGCCGATCGCCGGCTTCACGAAGTTCGGGACCGCGGTGATTTTCGCCGACAGCTTATGGATGCCGTAAAACGTCTTGATGTAGATGACCGCCGCCAGCACGAGGACCACGGACATCAGTGCCATCGGAATCAGCTCGAACAGCGACTTCAGTTCGTAGTGCAGTCCGTTGCCGAACAGCGGAGTGAAGCCGCTTGCTCCAATCAGCAGGCTGAACACGCTGAAGCTGACGATCGACGAAATTGCCGCGGGCACGATGACGTCGGATTCGAGGTCTTCATCGCGGTACAGAATCTCCGCCGCGAAGAGCGACGCTGCCAGGGGAGCACGGAAGATCGCGCCGACGCCGCCTGCCATTCCGCAAGCGAGCATGATCCGTCGGTCGCGATCGGACAGGTCAAGCTTCGTCGCCAGCAGCGAGCCAAAGCCGGCGCCGATCTGAGCGATCGGGCCTTCGCGTCCCGCGGAGCCGCCGGTCCCGAGTGTGATCGCCGACGAGATCGTCTTGATGATCGGAACGCGGGCTCGAACTCGGCCCTTCTTATGGTGAAACGCTTCGATCGCTGCGTCAGTTCCGTGTCCCTCGGCTTCCGGTGCGTAGGTGTAGACGAGCCATCCCGACGCCAGGCCGCCAACGCCCATGACCAGCAGCAGCAGCGGATACGAGACAGCGTGTTCGACGTGCGGAAAATACGGGTGCTCGCCCGCCGCTTCACCCGGCGTGAATCCCGAGATCGCGCCCAGCGTGTAGTGAACGACGAACTGTCCGGCGAGCTGAAACAGGAAGGCACCAAGCCCCGAGACGGTTCCGACCAGCGACGAGAGCAGAAACCATTTGCCGGTCGCGTGCAGCTCGAGCCCTCTCACAAACTGCCGGATCTGGTCGGTGGACATGGCGAAAAACGATCGTCAGGGGCGAGTGAGGTCACTCGGAAAAGGAAGCAGCGATGCGTTGCGTGAGCGGCGAGACACGCGGTCGAGAACCGGTCCAGCGTCACTGACAGCAGACTGCCGGTCCCTGCAGAGAGACGGCAACCGTCACGCATCAGAACACGAAGTATTGCGGGCATGGGTGCCTTTTCAACTGAGCATCGTCGGAACAGTTGCAGGCTTGGCAGATCCACCATCGCCCGTCCGCATCCCCTGTCAAACGGCGGAGAATCTGCCACACTCCGTGACCTTCCGAGACTTCCCCAAAGAGGCCCGCAGCATGTCCTCCGTTGCCCGCATCGGCATTGTCACTGTTTCCGACCGAGCCAGCCGCGGCGAGTATGAGGACCGCGGCGGCCCGGCGATCCGCGAGTACCTCGACGAGGTTCTGACGTCGGAGTGGGAACCGGTCGCCCGAGTCATCTCCGACGACCAGGCCGTTATTGAGCAAACGCTGATCGACCTGTGCGATACGGAAAACTGCTGTCTGGTCGTTACGACCGGCGGCACGGGCCCGGCGGAGCGCGACGTCACTCCTGAAGCGACCGAAGCAGTCTCGGAAAAACTGATGCCCGGCTTCGGCGAGCTGATGCGAAAGGTCTCGCTGGAGAAAGTCGCGACGGCAATCCTCTCGCGACAAACCGCCGGCATCCGAGGCGGCGCCCTGATCGTCAACCTGCCCGGCCAGCCCAAGGCGATCAACGAATGCCTCGACGCCGTCTTCCCGGCGATCCCCTACTGCATCGACCTGCTGGAAGGTCCGTTCCTGACGACCAACGAAGATCGCATCGTCGCCTTCCGCCCGAAAAAGAAGTAGGTCCGGTTGTCACCGGATAACGCATCATCCGACTCGATGATCAGCAACCATCAGAGACGATGGAGTGACGACGGCGGGGTCGAGGCTCAGCACCTCGCAGATGACATCACGAACCTGGAGCCCCAGTTCGGGATCGAGCCAGTCGTTCGAAGGCAGTGCGGCAACGGGTGCTCCGTCACGTTTCAACGGCGCCCATTCCGGATGCTGGTCGACGATCCTGATCGCCAGAGGAAAGGCCGCGTTTCCGAAACCGTAATCCTGAAACTCAGAGAAGTCTGGAAGTTCGACGCCCAACGTGTTGCCGACCGTTGACCAGAACTCGGCACCGCGATCGACCGGAAACAGCTTCTGAAAGCTCCAGGTCCGAAACCATCCGGTACGGTGAGTCGGCAGCGCTGCGAGGGCGGCTTCGATCTGTCGCATGATCCCTTCGTAGTCGACGACGGCAGGCTGCCGGCCAGCGATCTTCTCGCGAACAAGCCACTCGATGCGTCCCGGTGTCGTGTAGACATAAACGAACTCGGCATCATCGAGCGTAATCCCGAATCTGTCTTCAAGTTCCATGATGGTCTCAACGCCATCGAGCCCCATCGTCCTGCTCCCGTCTTCTGCCAGGCCGTCGGTGAAACAATCCAACGACTATAGCGTCAGAGGCGAGGCCATTGTCGACGTCACACTCGTCATGACGGTCAGCGTGGCGGCGCGTCCCAGATTCTCAGCTGAGTCGCACTGGCACTGACCAGGGAACTGCCGTCGGGAGAAAAACTCAGCGAGGTGGCCGCGGCGTCGTGGGCGATCAGTTCGAGCTGGACGTCGCCTGTTTCCGCGTCGAGCAGCGTTACCAGGTGATCGCGACTGGCGACCGCCAGCGTGCGACCGTCCGGTGAGAGCGACATCGATCGGCTGACTTCCCGCGAGCCTCGCCAGGTCGCCTGCAGTTTGAGTTCCGGCACCGACCAGCAGTGGACTTCGCCGTACGAGCCGCCGTTTGTGTACAGCGTTCTGCCGTCGTTTGAGAACACGCAGGACTGAATGGCTCCGCGCGAGACGTTGACGGTGGTGACCTCAGCCGCCGACGGAACATCAAGCAGCGTGAGCGTCCCGCCGGTACAGCCAACTGCGACGTAGCGGGAATCCGGACTGAACTGGACGGCTCGCGGTACGTCTTTGGGCCGATTGAAACTGCCGAGAACGTCGCCGCTGGACGCGTTAAGAATCGCGACTTCATCGATCCTGCCTGCCGCGGCGGCGAAGCGACCGTCGGACGAGAGTGCCACGCGCGAGATCATCCTGGCGGGAGGCCACCACGCCTCGACGAACATTTCCAGGCAGGGGGCGTCCGACGAGTCGACGACTTCGTGAGCGGCACGTTCGCGGATCCGAACGACTGCCACTCCGGGCCGTGGGTTGCCCGATTTCACTGTGTTGCCGTCGATTCTGGTCGCCAGCAGGAATCCGCTGCTGTCGGGAAACCATTCGAGGTCCGTACACGGAACCGCTGGCTCGAAGACCGCTGCTTCCTCAAGCGTCCGGGCATTCAGCAGCCGGACAATTCCCGCCGCTTCCACTGCCGCGATGAATCGGCCATCAGGAGAGTACGAGACGTCCGCCAGCCGCAGGTTCTTGTGAACATCCAGATCAGCGGTGCGAGACGCTGTTGGCCGCGCGTCGTACAGTGAGATTGCCCCGCCGCTGCTGGCGACTGCGAGCAACTGCGCATCTCTCGTTCCGCCGACGGCGATCGCGGTGACATCGTTCTCGTGATGACGAAACATGCCTGTCTGTTCGCCGGTGTGCCGATCAAAAACCTCAACCCGGTGCTGCACGGCGACAAACAGCGAATCACCTCGAACATCAGCCGTCAGCGACCGCATTCCATAGCTCGACTTGAGAGATTGCAGCAGATCGCCCGATTCGTGAAAGACTTCGATCCGCCCGTCGTTCCTTCCGGTCGCCACCCAGTTGCGTCGTCGGTCGAGTTTCGTGACTCCGTTGAATGCGGAGATGCTGCTGACAAGCAGTGGCTCCCAGGTTTCCGTTTCCCAGGCAAGAACGTCCCCGTCGCTGTTAATCGCAGTCAGTTGCCCGGCCTCGCCGGCATCCAGATGCCACACAGGGGCGTTACCGGTTGCCAGGAATTCGATCGGCTTGCGAGTGGTCTGATCCCAGATTTCGACTGCACCGGTTTGCGTGCCGATCGCAACCAATCGCGAATTCGGAATGAAGCAGACCCGCTCGGCCGGACCGGACTTCGGAGAAAGATGCGGCTGAGGATTGCCCCGCTTCATTGGGAAAATGACGATCGAACCTTCCGGGCCAGACGACGCGGCCTGATCTCCGTCAGGTGAAAATGCGAATGGCTGGCCGGAACTCAGACACGGGACACTGGCCAGCAGCTCGCCGGTCGCGGTCTCCCAGAAGTTCAATCGGGCGTCATAGCCCAAAGACAGCAGACGCGAACCATCGGCGTTGAAGCACAGCGAGTTGGTTCCTTTCGGATGCCCGTCGAGCACGCGAACAAGGCCGTGGTTCTGATTCTTCAGAAATCGCCATGCGAAGTGCCGAAGTTCCTCGGGACAGACACCGGGATCGTCGAGCAGTTCGTTGGCCAGATCCGGATCAGAAACGGTGAAGCGATGAATGCGTCCGAGCGTGGCGTTGAACGCAGTTCGCTTCGCGTGCGCCGCCGCTTCTTCCGCAGCACGAGTCTGCTCCTCAAGCTTGCCGCTCTGAACAGTCAGTTGCACGAGTCGCTGATCCGATTCGAGCGCGTGCAGCTTCGCCTGCCACGCGTAGTACGACGACACCGCTGCCCCTCCGAGAAGTGCCAGCACTGTCGCAAGCATCGCCCCTGCTGTCGCCGGATGCCGACGCGCACAGCGCCGCATCACTCCGAACGGGCCAATTCGTCGAGCGGA
Organism: Planctomycetota bacterium; assembly: GCA_029977045.1. Classification (GTDB taxonomy): domain Bacteria; phylum Planctomycetota; class Planctomycetia; order Planctomycetales; family Planctomycetaceae; genus JAPOLP01. The sequence continues at coordinate 4,680 of JAPOLP010000053.1, read as the reverse complement.
AATCGGTTCGTGGTTGAGAAAACTCTGCACATCGTCGGCGAATGCGTCGACCGTCGAGTACCTCTGGTCGGGGGCTTTCTCGATCGCCTTCGCTGTGATCGTTGCCACGTCATGTGGCAGTGACGGATTCAACTGCCGCACCGACGGCGGCACTCCCTCGCAGATCGCCACAATCGCCTGCACGGCGGTCAGGCCGGTCGTATCGTAGGCCCGCTGATTGGTCAGCATCTCGAACAGGATCAGTCCCAGACTGTAGACGTCGGACCGCGTATCGACCGGGTCGTCGGTCCGTCGCACATGCTCGGGGCTCATGTACTGAATCGTGCCGACGATCTCGTGACTGTTGGTCAGCGGCGGCAGGGTCGAGGAATCTGCCGGATAGATTCTGGCGATGCCGAAGTCGCAGATATGGGGATCGCCATTCGGCGTGACCAGAATGTTCGACGGTTTCAGATCGCGATGAATAATCCCCTGCCGATGCGCTGCCGCCACGGCATCACAGATCGCCACGAACAACCGCAGTCTCGCGGTGACGTCGAGGTTGTTCTCGCGCACATAGCGATCCAGCGGCACTCCCTCGATCAGGTCCATCACGATGTAGGGCAGTGTCGCGAGGCCGACCTCAACGATGCCGGCATCGAAGACCGACGTGATGCCGGGGTGATTCAGCCGGGTCAACGCCTGCAGTTCGCGTTCGTAGCGAGCCAGCGTCTTCTTCGGCTCGTCCCCGGCACGCAGCACTTTGATGGCCACATCGCGGTTAAGCGATTCCTGCGTCGCCCGAAACACGACACTCGAACCGCCGCGAGCGATCTGGGTAAGAATCCGGTAGTCGCCGATCCGCTCTGGAAAATCCCGAGGCAACTCGTGGCGAATCGGCCTTGTGTCGAGACCTGGATCGGCGAGGTGCTCACCATCAATTTCAGCGTGCAACCCGTCGGGCTCCGCAGAGTCGCGGCCAGCCTCGCGCTGCGACGGTTCAACCCGCTCGCCGGGGTCTGGCACGCTGCGGCGCGGCGACGTGTTGTCGCCTGATCCCGACTGCAGTGTGTCGTCTGGAGGTGCCGTGTCGCCGGACATCGATTGAACTCGCAGTGAACCCCAATTGCGTGCGACCGAATCTGTCGTTCCTGATCTCGATCCTTGCACGCGTGCCCGCATCTGACGGCGTCAGTATCACCTTTTTCCCGCGACGCCGTCCAATTACGGAACAGGCCTACCGTACGCCAACTGGCCGCGTCGCGACTCGCGGCGTCCCTCAGGCCGCTGTTTTTCGGTCTCTGTTTCGCGCACCATCACGAGCCTAACATCCGTGACATTGACGAGTGACATCCCCTGCAAACCCGGCTGACTGCGATGAAGAAATCGACGCTGATTCTGCGAAGTCTGACGCACTACTGGCGTACGCATCTGGCCGTTCTGCTGGGAGTGATCGCCGGCACGACGGTCATCAGTGGCGCACTGATCGTCGGAGACTCGGTCCGCGACAGCCTGAAAACGATGAGTCTCGACCGCCTCGGCGGCGTCGATCACGCGATGCACGCCGGACGGTTTGTTCGCCAGGAACTGGCTGAGGAACTCACTGCTCAGCTCTGGACTTCGGAACTGTTCACAACGCTGGCTCCGGCTTTGATCATGGATGGCGCTCTGGTCCGCGAGGCAGACGACGGCACGGTCAGCGAGCGTGTTGGCGGTGTCCGCGTCTACGCCGTCGATGAGAGATTCACGAAAATCAGTGAGCTGACGGGCGAGACGTTACCCGTCGACGACGGACTCGTACTCAGCCACCGGGTCGCGTCGCAGATCAACGCAGCGGTCGGCGACGAACTGACACTCTGGGTCGAACTGCCAGCGACGATTCCGCGTGAAAGCCTGCTCGGCGGGATTGAGGATCAGGAAACTCAGGACGTCCCGCTGACCGTGACGCACGTGCTCGACGAAACGTCCGGTGCCGGACGTTTCGACCTGAACCCCAGCCAGCAACTGCCGCTGACGGTGTTTGTCTCGCTGGAGAACCTGCAGGACGCAATCGGCCTGGGCGAAGTCCGCCGGTCCCGCGAGTTTCCTGAAGGCCGACCCGCGAGGATCAACTCGCTGTTCCTCTCGTCTTATTACGAAGCGTCTCGCACGACCGAGCAGGCGGTCAAAGATTCTGAACATGCAACGCGGATACTGAATGCGAATCTGCAACTGGCCGACCTCAGTCTGCGGTCCGTGGTGAATGACGAAGCCGGTTACCTGGCGATCGAATCCGAGCAGATGGTCCTCGAAGACGGAATCGCCGACGCGGTCAAACGGACCGCGGAACAGCTCGGCTGGAAGTCGTCCTCAGCGATGGTTTACCTGGTGAACCGTTACAGCAACGCGAAAGACGATTCGCGACGGTCGATGTACTCAATGATTGCCGGCGTCGATTTTCACGAGGTCGCGAACCCTCCACTTGGGCCGCTGCTGCCAGGGGCTCCGGCGAACTCGACGACCGTGTCAATGCCCGGTCCGGACGAGATCGTCATCAACGACTGGCTGGCGACTGACCTCAACGTCGGCGTCGGAGACACGATCGACATCGCCTATCACCTCGCCGGATCGCACGGTGAGTTGCCCGAAGAGACAAAGCAGTTCCGGGTCCACTCGATCGTTCCGTTGAGCTCGCCCGGCCTGGCGAGCGATCGGAAACTGACTCCAGAAGTTCGCGGGATCACCGACGCGAAGACGTTCCGCGACTGGAAGCAGCCGTTTCCGATGGACCTCGACGCCGTTACGGAACGGGACGACGAGTACTGGGAACGCGAGGACTGCGGGACGCTTCCGAAAGCATTCGTTTCGCTCGAAACCGCGCGAGAACTCTGGTCGAGCCGTTACGGCAGCCTGACCTCCGTCCGCGTCGCACCGTCCAACGGGAAACTCGACGACGAGTCCGCAAAAGTTTTCGTCGACGCGCTGCTGAAGAACCTCGGCCCCGAACAGACCGGCCTGGCATTCCGCCCCGTCAAGTACGAAGGCGTGTCAGCGGCAAGCGGCACGACGGATTTCACTGGGCTGTTTATCGGCTTCAGTTTCTTCGTGATCTCGTCGGCCATGATCCTGATCGGGCTGCTGTTCAGGCTGGGAGTTGAACGGCGCACTTCCGGAATCGGCCTCTTGGAAGCCGTCGGGTTTACGCAGCGCGACGTGCGACGGCTGATCGTCTCCGAGGGTCTGGCGGTGTCGCTGCTCGGCAGTCTGATCGGAACGGCGACGGCAGTCGGTTACGCGCGGCTGATGGTCTTTGCATTGAAAGACCCCAACTGGTGGGGCGGCGCGATCGGGACGCAGTTTCTGGATGTCTCGGTCACGGGCCGGAGCGTCGGGATCGGGGTCGCGGTGTCCGTCATCGTTGCCGGGCTCTCGCTGCTGGGAGCGTTGCGAGGGCTAAAGGAAATCTCGACTCGCCAGCTTCTCGCCGGAGCGACCGAGCCGGCGACCACAGCGGAGGACCTGCAGGCCTTCGCGACGAAGCGAACAAAGTGGGCGCGGATTGGCTACGCGATTTCGTTGCTTGTTTTGATTGCCGGATTGATTGGCGTGATTCCTGGCAGCGAGGCGTTCTCCGGTCTGTCGTGGCAGATGGTCGCGTTCTTCGTTGTCGGAATTCTGAGCCTGTGCGCGGCGATGTTTCAGCTGTCCGCCTGGCTGTCGCGCGATCGCAATTCCGCGGTGCGAGGTGCCGGGCTTGCAGGTACCAGTCGGCTGGGCCTGCGAAACGCGGCGAGGAATCGATCGCGGAGCGTGCTGTCGACCGGCCTGATCGCGTCCGCGACATTCGTCATTGTCGCCGCCGCCGCCGGACGTCGCGATCCGTCGGTCGAGAAGCCGGACGTAAACTCAGGCAACGGTGGTTTCTCGCTGGTCGCCGAGACATCGACGCCACTGTTCGATGACCTCAGCACGGTCGCCGGACGAGAGAAACTCGGGTTTGATGTTGAGGATGGATCGGACGATGCGAAACTGCTTTCAGACATGGCCGCGTACTCGTTTCGAGTCCGGCCCGGTGAGAACGCGAGTTGCCTTAACCTGTACCAGACGACGCTGCCAACAGTGCTCGGTGCTCCCGATGCTCTCGCCGAGCGAGGCGGCTTCCGTTTTGTCGATAAACGCAAGGCGGACTACTGGAAGCTGCTGACCGAAGACCGCGAAGACGGCCACATCCCGGTGCTCGGCGACATGAACACGCTGATGTTCAGCCTCCACAAATCGCCGGGAGCAACCATCGATCTGCCGGACTCAGATCAGAAGCTGATCGTCGTCGGGATGCTCGACAGCAGCATCTTTCAGGGCGTGCTGCTGATGTCGGATGCAAACTTCCAGAAGCTGTTTCCCGAGCAGTCGGGTTTCCGGTACGCACTGATCGGTGCCAGCGCCGAGCGACTGACGTCCGGCGGCGAGTTCTCTGCCGACGAGGTCACGCGGTTGAGCAGCCTGCTGGAATCGTCGCTCACGCCGTACGGCTTTGATGCCGAACGAGTTGCAGACCGAATCGCGGCATTCCTCGTCGTGCAGAACACTTACCTGTCGACGTTTCAGTCGCTCGGCGGCCTGGGCCTGCTGCTCGGCACCCTGGGGCTCGCGACCGTGATGCTGCGAAACGTAGTCGAACGTCGCGAGGAGCTGGCTCTGTTGCGAGCTGTCGGATTCCGACGT
>JAPOLP010000426.1 GCA_029977045.1 Planctomycetota bacterium | reverse complement strand
GTGGGACTTAAGCGAGCATCAATCGCTCAAGCTGCAGATGCTGCAGCGGTGCTTCGACGCCAGCGTCTTCAGCATGGACCCCGACCCGCCGCGACTGGGGCCGTTTTAACCGGCGACGCCTTACGGCACTCGATTCTCTGTAGCGAAAGTCGCGCAGACTTTCGACAGCGTCGCAGATCGAAGCTGTGCCTTCCAAGAGCCGAAACTCTGCGCGAGTTTCGCTACCGATCGCCAAACAAAAACAGCCCGGCAGAATGAACTGCCGAGCTGTTTTCAGATGTCTGGTTGGTCGCTGCGAGTTACTCAGCAGCGGCAGCCGTCTCAACGACTTCGAGTCCGGGGACATTGATCGCCGTGATCTTCACCTCGGTGTACTTCTGGCGGTGGCCAGTATGTTTGCGCGAGTTCTTGCGGCGGCGGAACTTCTGAATCTCGAGCTTCTTGCCCTTCAGTTCCGGCGTGATGACTTCTGTTGTGACCGTCGCGCCTTCGATCGTCGGACGACCGACAGCACTCGAACCGCCACCGTTGGCCAGCAGCACGCGATCGAATTCGATCGTGTCACCCGCGTTGGCTTCACTGCGGAAATCGACCGTCAGAGACTGTCCCGGTTCCACTCGATACTGATGGCTACCGTCTTCAATGATTGCGAACATCGTTTCACTGCCTGGTGATTCAAAACTGCCGTCATATGGCCGGTCATCCGGAGACACGTCGAACACTGCTAGAGCGTGACGCATCAGGCCGGAGCGGTTGGCCTGAAACCGGATCAACTCCGGAACCTGTTGCTGAATCGGCACTTACGGAGCTGTCGCCCAGTTTGGCCGTAGCGGAAGCGGGGGAGCATAACCGCTGATTTCCGCGATTGCGAGTGTCACGGATTCGGAATCCGGAACTGGTGTCCGACGCCGTTCGTACACTCGATAACCAGGTGATTCGGCGTCACATCGGCTCCTGCCCGGATGTGAATCTGAATCTGAGCCTGATCCTCGACCGCGTTGATGTCACGACGTTTCCGATTGCTCAGATAATCCGCGACTTCGTGCTGCACCTCCACAGTGATCTGCTCGACATCGTCACGCGATGCCGCCGTAATCAGCGACCGCATCACCTCAATGGCGACACTTTCCGCAGTCTTGACGAGTCCGGTTCCAGCACAACACGGGCAGTCCTTGTAGATACTCCGTCGCAGCGACGGTCGGATGCGCTGGCGGGTCATCTCGATCAGACCGAACGGGCTGATCCGCAGAATCTTTGAGCGAGCCCGGTCGCGTTTCATCGCGTTCCGCAGAGCACGCTCGACACCGCGTCGGTGCCGCTCTTCCCGCATATCGATGAAGTCGCAGACGACCACGCCACCGATATCGCGAAGCCGGATTTGCCGAGCGATCTCATCAGCAGCCCGCAGGTTGACCTGGTAAGCGGTCTCTTCGGCGTTGTCGTCAACGCGGCAGTTACCACTGTTGACGTCGATCGCGACGAGCGCTTCCGTCTGATCGATAACGATCGACCCGCCGCCTTTCAGTGGCACGTTGCGGTTCTGAATACGAGCGATCTCTTCTTCGATCTCGTACTTGTGAAAGATCGACTCCTGAGCATCGTACTGGTGCACGCGATCCATCTGGCCGGGCAGAACCGCCTGAATGAATTCGTTCGCCCGCTCGTAGGCCGCCGGTTCATCGATATAGACCGCGTCGATATCTGCCGTGTAGATGTCCCGGATCGTCCGGATCATCATGTCGCTGTCTTCGTAAATGTCACACGGAGCAGCAGCTTTGCTGATCCGGCGGACAATGACCTTCCACAGGCGGATCAGGTAGCTGAGGTCACGTTCCAGATCGTCCCGCGAACGATCCAGTCCAGCCGTCCGGATAATGAATCCAAGGCCTTCGGGCGGACTGAGTTCGTTGAGCTTGCGTCGCAATGCACGCCGTTCGTCGTCGTCGATGATTTTCCGGCTGACACCAACTCGCTGCAGGCCAGGCATCAGGACCAGATAGCGCCCCGGGATGCTGATGTAGGTCGAAAGCGTCGGACCTTTTGAGCCAATGCCTTCCTTGATGACCTGGACAACGACTTCGCTGCCCTTGCGGAAGATGTCCTGTATCGGCGGCTTATTGCGAACACTGCGTTCGTTACGACGTCCTCGTCGACCGTTACCGCGTTCTTCGTTGTCCTCGCCGTCGTCATTCCTGTCGAGCAGGTGCTTGTAGTACTGGTACTCGACATCGCTGACGTGCAGAAAGCCGTTACGTCCAACGCCGAAGTCGACAAAGACGGCCTGAATACTGGGTTCGATGTTAACGACCCGGCCTTTGTAGATGTTGCCGACGCAGCTTTCGAGGCTGTTGCGTTCTACATACAGCTCTTCAAGAACGCCGTCCTCGATCACGCCAATCCGGCTTTCTTCCGGCTGACGCACGTTGATGAGCATCTCTTTTTTCATGAATGTCCCCTGCATTCGGGGGCATTCCTCGATCGATTCCGGCAATGCCGATGCGCACGCTCTCAGTCCGCACAGTTGCAGTCCATTGTCCGGACTGCCGTCGCCAGAGAGTCGCTGAAATGTGAAGCGGCGAGCCGGCGAAGTGAATTCGCGGCGCGACGTCAGCAACTGAGGCGGCGGGGCAGCAACACTCGAAATGGGTTACCGGCAGGCGGCGGCTGGCAGAGTCGATGCGCGATGTGATCGCGGGATCGAATATGTCGGCAGCCGAGGCCGATCGTGTTCCGGCCTCTTCGAGCCGGATCGAGCATTGCAGTGCAGGTTCAGGTGTCAGGTCGAGTGTCGTATCTGCGGCGGCAACGGTAATGCACGACGAGAGGCTGAGCCTCTCAACGCGGACATCACGTTTCGTTGCCTGACATTGCGACGACACGGGCGATCTGCCTGTCTGGAAGGGTGTGCCAGAACCGCGAGGAAGTCCCTCGAATCGTTTCTGGAAGGTGTGTCTTCGCTGCGGCCGACATGACCGAAGCTGATTGGTTGTGTGCCTGAATATGAAAGCGGAGTTGTCTCTACTCCTCATCGTCTGGATCAGCGAGAAGCCGGCTGACTTCACCACGCAGATAGTTCTCAACATCGCGGGCGACGTCGAGCGACATCGCGTGTTCGGCGATGGCTTCCGCGTCGGCGAGACTCAGGTGGCCGATAACATCCTTGACCTCGGGAACCGCCATAGGAGTCACGCTGAGGCTCCGCAATCCCATTCCCAGAAGGAGTGGGATGTACTTCGGATCGGAACTCATCTGGCCGCAGACGGTCACGAGAATTCCCTGTTCGCGTGCTGCATCGATGACCATCCGAATAAGCCGGAGAATAGAGGGATCGCCGGCGCGGTACAAGCTGGCCACGGCCTGGTCAGACCGGTCGACAGCCAGCGCATATTGAATTAAGTCGTTCGTACCTATCGAGAAAAAGTCCACTTCTTTCGCAAACAGGTCTGCCAGAAGGGCCGCCGCCGGGACCTCAACCATCATTCCGACCTCGACAACGCGGCTGAATTCGACGCCGGATTCTTCGAGATCCTCGATCACGTCGCCGAGAATCATGCGTGCTTTCCGCAGTTCCAGCAGCGACGTAATCAGCGGAAACATGATTCGGACAGGCCCTTTGACGGCGGCTCGCAGAATCGCCCGCAGTTGCACCTTGAACTGGTCGATGTCTCGCAGACTGAGCCGGATGCTGCGGAGTCCGAGTGCCGGGTTGTCCGCCTGCGTGTGAAATTCCGCGTGATTGCCCGGAATCTTGTCTGCTCCCAGATCAAGCGTCCGGATCGTCACAGGCTGACCGTTGAGTGCCTCGATAACTTCGCAATAAGCGTTGTAGTGTTCTTCTTCCGTGGGAGCCTGGTCGGCCCCCAGGTACAGAAACTCGGTTCGATAAAGGCCAACGCCGTCTGCACCGCGTTTCTGGCACTGAGCGACTTCCTGGGGAAACTCGATATTCCCCATCACGTGGACTCGAGTGCCGTCGATCGTCGTTGCTTCGACGGTCTGCAGTGCCGCAAGTCGTTCAGTCTGCGATTCCGCAACGACAGCTTCCGCCCGGTAACGCTCAAGCGTCTCATCGTCGGGATCAACGATCACCGAGCCTCGGTTGCCGTCGATGATGACAATGTCGCCTGCAGAAACCTCAGTCAGGAAGTGGCCGATCCCGACGACAGCGGGCAGTTCGAGCGCTCCGGCCAGAATCGCCGTGTGGCTCGTATGGCCGCCAGCTTCTGTCGCAAAGCCCAGAACGTTTTTGCGGTCGAGATTAGCAGTTTCGCTCGGGGTTAGATTATGCGCGAGGATGATGACCGGCTCGGTCAGATGCGACAGTTCCGGATGTTTCTCGCCGAGCAGTGCGCGAAGCAATCGCTTTTCGAGATCGATAACGTCGGCGGCCCGTTCGGCCAGATACGGGTTGCCAAGATTACGAAACGCCCGAGCGTAATTCCGCAGAACGCGACTGGCAGCGAACTCCGGCGAGAAGCACTTCGAGCGGATCAGGCTCTCGATTTCCCCCCGAAGCTTCGGATCCTGCAACATCATGCGATGCGCCCCGAAGATTGCTCCGTACTGGTCGCCGAGCCGTTCCCGTGCGACTCGTTCGTTTTCTTCGAGCGAATTGCTGACGAGATTGAGTGCGGAGTCGAAGCGACCGAGTTCCGCCTCAACCGCGTCGACACTCACGAAGCGCTGCGGAATCCGGAAGCTCTCCGCTCCAAAAAGCATGGCCGGGCCAATGGCGACTCCGGGAGCAACAGGGATTCCGCTTCGTGAATGCATGGCAACTCAGAAACTGCCGGGAGCTGGCCCGTCAACGTGCGACAGCAGTCCTGCCGGATTAAGGAGCCGATTCGTTGGGTGGAAGTCTGACAGATCTGCCATCCCGTTCCCACGGACCGGCAGAAATCCCGTCAGTGCGATTCCTGGGCCGCTTTGCGGGAAGCGTGCCCGTTAAAACCCGAATCAAACAGAGCAACCAGAGCATCAACCGCGTCGCGAGCGGCGGTTCCGACCGCTTCCAGAACCAGCTCGGCCCCATGACCGGCATTCAGCGACATCAGATCGAAGATGTTTTTCGCATCGACAGTCTGTGCCCCCTTCCGAATCCGCACTTCACATTCAAACGACGACGCGCTCTGTGCAATCAGCGAACACGGGACCAAATGAAGTCCGTTTTCGCCGGGTACGGTCACAGTTTGTGTGACGGCGTCTGACATCGCTGACTGATCGTTTCAGAAAGGGGCCACCAGAACGGCAGCGGTTCGACGTGATAGCTGAAATCGGCGTCAGGCTGACTCGCCATTGTCAGCTTCTTCGAGCAGTTCGATGACCTGCTCGCGGGTATTCGACTGTCGCAGGAAGTTGCAGAACGTCTGGTCGCGCAGGTGCCGCGAGATGTTTTCCAGCCCTCGCAGGTGATCGCCAGGGCGATCTGGCGGCGAGACAAGCAGAAACAGGATGAAGACATCTTCACCATCGAGGCTTGCGAAATCGACTCCGCCGCCGGCAATCGCCACTGTGGCGACGAGCTTGTCGACTTACGGATGTTTCGTGTGCGGAACGGCGACTCCGTTGCCAATGCCCGTCG
>JAPOLP010001165.1 GCA_029977045.1 Planctomycetota bacterium | reverse complement strand
GGGATTTGTGTCTGCTCGAAACTCGCAGTTGTAAGCTGTGACACCATTCAAGTTGCCTGACGAACGAGCCTCTTTGGAGATAAAGACCGCGACGCGACGGCCCGGAGTGTCATACATGCTGATGCTCAGCAAAGCTGGCGGTTGCGCCCACGTCGGTGCAGGCCCCTCGGAGTTGCCCCACATTACGTTGCCGGAGATCAACTCCCATGTTCCATTGAGCCGATTCAGAAAGGTGTTTTCGCTGACTCGGACAGAGAGTAGCTGCCCGATTCGCGGTTTCACTTCAAGCGTCCCGGTCTCCATGACGATGGGGTCCATCGGCCCGTCCGACACCGACCACTCATATGTACCAGCAGGCAGGCGGCAGCGTTTCCACATCGCGACCCAGCCGTAGGTTTTGCCAGTGACTGAGTCTCGGAAACTGACCTTGGCCATCGGGTCATTCACATCAAACGTCACGTAACCGACGGTGGCCTGTCGGTGGGACCAGACGGCCAGCAGGACAATGATCGGAACCAGAAGTCCGAGCGGCACGACGATCGCCGTGCGGTAGGCGCTGGTGAGTTCCGGGTCTTCCTGGCCGCTGGCCTTCAGTTCTCTGATCCGGCGGCGGTTGATGAAGACCACGATGCCGAGCGTCGCGAGCGTCACACAGAACAGTGGGATGATCACGGATTCCATAAACCGGTCGTAGTGGAGTGCTGTCAGGTCGGCGTAGATTGCCTGCATCGTGAAAACGCCGAGCATGCTGCAGACCAGAACCTCGGGAACGCGACGGATCTGTCGCGCGATTGTGGATCGAATCTCGATCTTGCCAGACGCCACTCGTCGTCGCCGTTCCAGATGCTTCAGCGTCGCGGCGAGCCCGAAAACAACAGCCAGAGCGGCGAAGCTGAAAATCGTTTTCTCCAGGACTCCGATGTTTGGAAAGGCTCCGGAATCCTGGGCAAGCACGTATGACACCAGCGGGATCGCAATCGCTATGAGCCACATCAAGGCAATGATCAGCATTCGAACCAGTTCCAGGCCGAACGTCAGCGGCATCGCAGGCAATTCCAGCTCCCGCCAGTCTGAGGTGGATTGGCGTTTGAATGCCGCGACGACTTCCGAGTGGCCGAGTCGGTGAAACGCCCAGAGTCCTGCGGGCAGTCCGAGGATGATCCCTGGCCATCCGAGAAGCGCCGTCAGAATGGCGACGTAACTCCAGACACGGCTTCGCAGTGACCCCATCCGGATCGCTCCGATCATGCACAGGCCGCACGGCACGAACATCCACAGTTTTGGCGTCACAATCTGGTGGAAACTGCCTGTGGCATTGAACCTCGCCATCAGATAGAGCAACGTCACCGTGACAATCAGCAGGTTGACCAGCCCGGTGATGAAGAGCAGCGTCGCGGGCCACTTCATGAGTGCTAGCGCAGTTGCGTCGACGTCGTCTGCCGCGAGTTCTGCTGCTGTCTTCGATTCAGCAGCTCCCTGCGGTGGCGTCTGAATCGTGATCGTTGGGCCTGGTTCCTCAACGCGAGTCGACTGCGTCGTAAATGTCGCCGCCGTCGCGGGCAGAGGAACGCTCAGCGGGTGCTGGACGTGAGCGAGGCAGCCCGCGAGCAGTTCGGCGACCTCGTCGGCAGTCTGAAATCGCTCTGCAGGATTCTTCGCCAGCAGGCGGTCGATGATGCCGCACAGCCAGTCGGGGATGTCCGGGTTGATCTCGCGGATCGGTCTTGGCTGGTCGTCGCAGACGCGGCGGATGACGCCCATCATCGTGCTCGACCGGAACGGCGGGCGACCGGTCGCCATCGCGTACAGCACGCTGCCCAGGCTGAACAGGTCCGAGCGATGATCGACCGGCTGTCCCTGAGCCTGC